>NZ_PSVA01000020.1:0-32928 GCF_002932155.1 Rathayibacter sp. AY1F9
CGGCGCCCGCATGCGCAGGCGGGATCTCGAGACGCCCTCCGGGCTGCTCCATCAGCATGCGCGGCGGAAGGGACTATCCGCCCGCGCGGCGTGCTCCCGACCCCGGCCCGCCCGCGTGTGCCCGAAGACGCCGGACCTCCCCGTCGGCGAGCCCTTCGCGAGCCGGTGCGCGCCTCCTCCCGCCTCCGCCGTCGAGGCCCGGCTCCGGGCACTCCTCGCCGAGCGGCTCGTCTTCGACCCGGCGCACACGGCGGTCCGTCTGAAGCGGCCGTTCTTCGAGCACTGCGAGGCGTGGCCCGACCTGGTGCTCGGCGAGCTGCGCGTCGCGATCGAGTACGACTCCACCGGCCGTCACGGACTCGAGCACGTCGGGCACCGCGAGGAGGCCGACCGGCGGAAGGACCGCGCGCTCCGCTCCGCCGGCTGGGAGGTGGTGCGCATCCGCACGGGCAAGCTGCTGCCGCTCGGCCCCCACGACCTGGTCGCCACGGGGGTCACGGCCGCGCTGGCGGACCGCCTGGTCGACCGGCTCCGCGATGTCCGCGGTCCGCTGCTCGTCGACGCCTGGGGGCGCTGAGCACGTCGCGCGGCGGCTGCGGGACGGTCCTCCGGGACCCGTCCCCGTCGCTCCGTCCCCGTCGCTCCGTCCCCGTCGCTCCGTCCCCGTCGCTCCGTCCCGGTGTCCGGCTCGGCGGAGCGGGACCCGCCGACGCAGTGCCGGCGAGCGGGAACCGTCGAGTGGGAGCCGGCGAGTCGGAGCGGTCGAGTCGCAGCCGCCCGCTCGCAGCCGACGCGTCAGAGCCGCAGGGCCAGCGCCTCGCTGCGCCAGCGGCGGTGCAGGGCCCAGGGGTCGGGCTCCCCGGCGCGCACGGTCTCGATGTGGGCGTCGAGCACGGGGCTGCGCGCGAACCACTCGGTGCGCGCCAGGCGCTCGTCGGCGAACTGGGCGTGCCGATGCTGCTCGAGTGCTCGCCCGCCGCGCTCGAACGCGAGGAGCTCCTCGTGCCGGAGCCGGTGGAGGCGCTGCCGGGGATTACCGCTGGTGCCGATCTTGATCCGCTCGCCGAAGCGGATGTAGTAGACGACGTCGACCCGGGGCGGCGGGAGCTCGCCGTCGGGAGCATCGCCGAGCCGCCACTCGCAGGCGGCGCAGAGCCAGGCGGAGGGGAGCCGGACGCCCAGGCGGGACCCGCACGCCGCGCACGGCGAGGGCAGGGCGTCGATCACGCCGTCCTCGCGGGCGACCCAGTCGTGCGCGAGCCCGAGGTGCGCCGCGCAGAGCACGAGGGGGGCGCCCGTCTCGGCCGAGGACGCGCACCCTCCGATCGCGCACGCTGACATGCCGCCCACGCTAGGTGCGACCCCCGACATCGCGCCGCCGTCGACCGCGCCGCCGCGAGCACGCAGGAGTCCGAGTGCTCGCTCTCGAGGACGGCGGCATCCGCGCGATCGCGGCCCGGCGGATCAGCTCAGACGGTCGACCAGCGACGAGGCGAGGCCCGTGTAGCCGCCCGGGGTCAGCGCCAGCAGGCGCTCCTTCGCCGCGTCGCCGATGTCGAGACCCTGCACGAAGACGGCGAGGTCGTCGGCACCGAGGCGCTTGCCGCGGGTCAGGTCCTTCAGCAGCGCGTACGGGTCGGTGATCGAGGAACGGCCGGCCGCCACCTCCGCACGGATCACGGTCTGGATCGCCTCGGCCAGCACCTCCCAGTTGCCGTCGAGGTCGGCGGCGAGGGCGGTCGGGTCGAGGTCGATCTCGAGCAGGCCGCGGGCGATGTTGTCGAGAGCGAGGAGGGAGTGGCCGAACGCGACGCCGATGTTGCGCTGCGTGGTCGAGTCGGTGAGGTCGCGCTGGAGGCGCGAGGTGACCAGGGTCTGCGCGAGCGAGTCGAGCAGGGCGCTGGAGAGCTCGAGGTTCGCCTCGGCGTTCTCGAAGCGGATCGGGTTGATCTTGTGCGGCATCGTGGACGAGCCGGTCGCCCCGGCCTGGGGGATCTGCCGGAAGTAGCCGAGCGAGATGTAGGTCCAGACATCGGTGCAGATGTTGTGCAGGATGCGGTTCGCGTGCGCAGCCCTGCCGTAGAGCTCGGCCTGCCAGTCGTGCGACTCGATCTGGGTGGTCAGCGGGTTGAAGACGAGGCCGAGGGAGGTGACGAACTCCTCCGCGAGGGCGGGCCAGTCGGTGCCGGGGTCGGCGGCGAGGTGCGCGGCGAACGTGCCCGTCGCTCCGCTGAACTTGCCCAGGTACTCCGTCGCCTCGATCTGCGCGACGACCCGCTCGAGCCGGTACGCGTAGACGGCGAACTCCTTGCCCATCGTGGTCGGGGTCGCGGGCTGGCCGTGGGTGCGGCTGAGCATCGACTCGTCGCGGTAGCGGACGGCCAGCTCCCGGAGCGACGCGACGACCGAGCGCAGCTTCGGCAGCCAGATCTCGCCGACGGCCTGGCGGACCACGATCGCGTAGGAGAGGTTGTTGATGTCCTCGCTGGTGGCGGCGAAGTGGGTGAGCTCGGCGATGCGCTGCAGTCCCAGCTCCTCGAGCCACTGGCGGACGAGGTACTCCACGGCCTTCACGTCGTGGCGGGTGCGGGCCTCGAGGGCGGCCAGCTCGTCGATCTCGGGCTGGCCGAAGTCGCGGGCGCGGCGGCGCAGCTCCTCGGCGGTCGCCGCGTCGACGGGCTCGGAGCCGAAGAGGCGGCGGTCGGTCAGCGCCAGCAGCCACTCGACCTCGACGTGCACCCGCGCGCGGTTCAGCCCCGCCTCCGAGAGGTACTCGCCGAGCGACGAGACGGCACCGCTGTAGCGGCCGTCGAGGGGGCTCAGCGGCTGGGTGGGGAGCGAGGTCATGCGGTGGTACCTTCCGGTTCTCAGGTGTCCTGCGCGAGGGCGGCGCGCGCGTCGGTGGAGTCGGGGCGGACCGAGCGGTTGCCGCGCAGTCCTGGTTCGATCTGGGCGAAGAGGGCCCGGCAGGCGCGCTCGATCAGCGCGAGCACCGAGTCGAACGCCGCCGCATCGGAATAGTAGGGGTCGGGGACGTCGCCCTGCGGGGAGAGGCCGGGCTCGAAGTCGAGCAGGCGGCGGATCTTCTGCCGGTCGACCTCGGTGCGCGCCCAGGAGCGCAGCGCGCGCTCGTGCCCGTGGTCGAGCGCGACGACCAGGTCGAACTCGGCGAAGCGGGACGGGTCGAAGAGCTGGGCGCGGTGGCGGCCCCCGTCGAAGCCGTGACGCTCCAGCGCCGCGAGGGCGCGGCTGTCGGCGTGCTCGCCGAGGTGCCACTCGCCGGTGCCGGCCGAGCTGATCTCGATCGCGGAGCCGAGCCCCGCCTGCTCCGCCAGGGAGCGCAGCACCACCTCGGCCATCGGCGACCGGCAGATGTTGCCGGTGCAGACGAAGCACACGGCGAAGGCCGAGGGCGCAGGGGAGTCGGGGGTCACCCGCCCATCATGGCGCACCGCGGCTCCTCCACAGCAGGCCGATCGCGGCCGCCGTCCACCGATGGCGCGCGCGGCCTCCCGGGCGGCGGCGGCGCGGCCGATACTGGCTGCCGAGCCCGCTGTGTCAGTCCTGACGGCGGCGGAGGAAGGGGCGCAGGAGGAGGCCGATGAACCAGTTCACCAGGGCGAGCACGAGGGCGCCGAGCACGCCCCACCAGAAGCCGTCCACGACGAGGCCGAAGCCGAAGAGGCCGCTGATCCAGGCGGTCAGGAGCAGCAGGAGGCCGTTGACGAGGAACGAGACCAGGCCGAGCGTCAGCACGTACAGGGGGAACGCGACCACCCGCACCACTCCGCCGACGACGGCGTTGACGACGCCGAAGATCACCGCCACCAGCAGGTACGTGAGGACCGCCGCTGCGGGGCCCTCCTCGTACGGGTCCACGCGCACGCCCGCCACGACCAGGGTCGTGAGCCAGATCGCGACGGCGTTGGTCAGGAGGCCGAGGAGGAGTCTGCTCATGCCTCCACTATCCCCGCAGGCGGGGCGGGCCGCGAGCCGGGGCTCAGGTGAGGGGCCCGCCGATGGTCGGCTCGGGCGCAGGAGTGCAGAGGCGGGGGACGTCGGCGCGAGCACTTCGGCGAGCCGACCGCCGATCATCGGCGCGGCCCGGGGCAGGCGCGGCGAGGCGAGCTCGGCGCAGTCGGGGCACCAGGAGGAGCGGCGCCGCTCCCGGCCGGGACGGTGGCGTTGCTCCTCGGGGGTGGCGACGAAGACATGCCCGGCGTCGCAGAGCCAGCACAGGTACACGTCGGCCGCGGGCGGGATCTGGCTGAGCACGATGCCCTCGTTGTACTCGGGCCGGTACTGCCGCACCAGGACGGGGTAGGACGCCCACGCCTCCCGGTAGGTGCCGACCGCGTAGGGGACGTCGGCGCCGCGCGAGAACCGCCGCCGCTGCCACCACCGCCCGATCGCCTCCGCCACCCTCCGCACGCTACGCGCGACCACCGACGCGGGAGCGGCGCCCGCATGCGCAGGCGGGATCTCGAGACGCCCTCCGGGCTGCTCCATCAGCATGCGCGGCGGAAGGGACTATCCGCCCGCGCGGCGTGCTCCCGGCCGACTGGGAGCGGCGGAGCCGTCCCTCGCCTAGTGTGCGGAGTCCTGCTCGTCGATGTCCGCGATCTCGGCCTCGTCCGGCTTGAAGGTCAGCGAGAACATGGCGATCGCGACGAGCACGACGATGAAGGCGACGCCGAACGAGATGAGCGCGACGACCGGCTCGCGGGTCGAGAGCATGACGACCAGGCCGACGAAGGCCGCCATCACCGCGGAGAAGCCGATGAGCTCGAGCGGGCGCAGGCGGTCCTTGCGGGTCGGCTGGAACGTGCGGGGCGTGAACTCGCCGGGGTCGCGCGCCGGGGCGGAGTCGGCCGCCGAGGCGCGGTCTGCGGGAGAGGCGGGGTCGGGCTGCTGGCCTTCGGCGGTCATCGGTCTCCTCCGGAGGTCGGTGTCGTGGGGGCGACGGGATCGTGTCCGGTGGCTGCGTCGGCGCCGGCGGCCCATTTGAGCGAGAACGCCGCGATGGCGAGGAAGACGGCGACCATCACGGCGTAGGCGCCGAGGAGGCCGACGGTGACGACGGGGTGGGGCGGGAGGAGTCCGAAGGCGGCGCCGAGGAGCATCGTGCCGACGCCGACGATCACGGAGTCGCGGGCGGCGAGGCCCTGACCGCGGCGGCCGCTCGAGAACTCGAGGAAGCCGGAGAGCAGCGCCCAGCCGGCGACGAGGGCGACGAAGGAGAGCAGGTTGGCGACCGGGAGCGCGACGAGCGCCGCGACTCCGGCGACCAGGGTGAGCACCGCGGAGCCGAGGGCGAGCGGGCGGGCCCGGCCGCTCCAGCTGCGGAGCCCGAGGGCGAGCGAGACGGCGCCGGTCGCGATCGCGAAGCCGCCGAAGACGGCGAGGCCGAAGGCGGGCCCGTGGTCGGGCGAGAAGGTGACGACGCAGCCGGCGACCGCCGCGATCACGGCGCGCGCGAGGGGCAGGGTCCACAGGCGGCGGTCGGAGTCGGCGGCGATGGCCACGGTCGAGCCTCTCTGGGATGGAGGGAGAAGGCGTCCGGGAGCGGACGGCTGGGCGCGCGACGGCACGGCGACGCGGACTCCAGCGATTTTACGCTCCCGCGGCTCCGCCCAGGCCCGGAGCGGGGCCCGGGGCGCGATCCGGGGCGAAGTCGCAGGCGGCTCAGCCGAGCCAGACCTCCTCGACCCGCGGGAACACGGCGTCGGCGGAGAAGCGCTCGCGGAAGCGCGCCCCGGCCTTCTCGACGACCTCGGCCCGGGCGTCCTCGTCGGTGATGAGCTCGGTCAGCGCGGCGGCGAGGCCCTCGACGTCTCCGGGCGCGACCACGCGGCCGCAGCCGTCGCCGAGGACCTCGGGGATGCCGCCGACCGCGGTCGAGACGACGGCCGCGTCGCGGGCGAGGGCCTCGAGGATGAAGATCGGCATCGCCTCGTCGCGCGAGGGCAGGACGGCGATGGACGCCTCGTCGAGCAGGGCGAGCAGGCGGGCGTTCTCGAGCGAGCCGAGGAACTCGATCCCCGGGACGCCGCGGTCGACGACCTCCGGCTCGCGGATCGGACCGGCGACAAGCAGGCGCCAGCCCTCCTTGCCCTCGACCTGCGCCCACGCCTTCTGCAGCACGTCGACGCCCTTGCGGTGGCTGACGACGCCGCCGAAGACGACGGTGCGGGTCTTCTCGCGCGGGGTGCCCTGCTCGAGCGCGTTGGGCACGAGGTGCACGCGCTCGGCGGGGACGTAGCGGCGGCAGATCGCCGAGGTCTCCTCCGAGAGCGAGATGATCTCGTCCGCGCTGCGCAGCACGTCCTTCACCAGGCGCGGGTGCGCGGCGGTGAAGGCGGCGAACTCGCTGCCGTGCAGGTGGGCGACCGTGCGCAGGCCCAGGCGGTGCGCGAGGCGGAGGAGGGACCCCTCGCGGAGGAACGAGCCGCGCTCCGAGAGGTGGACGACGATCACGGCGCTGGGCTCGCGTCGCGCGATCGCGACGATGCGGGCGGCGGCGCCGGCGGCCAGGCGGGCCGCGGCGACGTGCTCGCCCGGAGCGGTCCGGGAGGAGATCACCCGGACGTCCGAGCGCTCGAACGGCCAGCGCAGGTACCCGTTGACGACCTGCGTCATGCCTCCGGGGACCTCTCCGCTGCGGCCGACGTGGTACACCCGGGTCTTCGGGCCGGCAGGGACTGCCGCGGCGGCCGGGCGGCTGCGGGGCGGCACGGCGAGCAGCGCCTGGATGTCGTCGCGGACGCCGCGGAGGCGTCCGCGGGCGACGAGCAGCTTCTCGAGCAGCTCGCTCCGGCGGGCGACCACGGCGGAGAAGGTCTCGACGCCGGCGGCCGGGGTCGTCCGGGACATGTCGACCGTGACGTCGTGGATCCCGATGGTCTCGAAGTGGCGCGAGGCCTTCGTCGATCCGTCCATCTGCAGGCTCACCGGGGCCGCGCCCTCGGTGAACGCCATGATGATCACGTGCAGCCGGTCGCTCATCGCGACGCGGGCCGTGCGGTAGAGCTCGCGCAGCAGGATCTCGTGCTCGTCGTGGGTGTGCGCCGGATCCCAGTCGAGGATGTCCGCGTCGAGGTCGGCGGCGAGTCGGCGGGAGCGCTCGGCGTCGACGGCGACCTGCGTGACCACGACGATGTCGAGGTCCTCGCGCTCGGCGAAGCCCTTGATCGCGGCCAGCCACTCCTGCTCGGGATAGGGGCGGGCGTCCACCTCGTGGTCCTCGCGGAGGGAGAGGACCAGCACGCGCCGCTCCTCGTCGGGCTGCGCGGCGAACGCGGTCAGCTCCGCGTCGCTCGAGCCCTCGCCGTAGCCGAGGTCGGGCATGGCGGCGCCGACGCGCATGTAGCCGGCCGTCTTGTCGTCGCGCCAGCGGGTGTAGCTCGAGAGCGCCATCGAGGGCCACATGATCGCGCGGGGCAGCGGGGCGAAGTTGCGGGTGCCCACGCCGGCGCGGATCACGCGGCCGCCGCCGAGGCGCACCAGGGCGATGCCCGGGAGCATCACGAGGTGCTCCTTCATCCCGATCAGGGTCAGCTGGATCTCTCCCGGCTTGAACACCGAGTTCGCCCGGCCGGCGAGGGCCTCGCGGGCGAGCGCCGCGTACCAGCGCAGGAGCGAGCGGTACACCGTGTCGTCCGGGCCCAGGCGCAGGCCGTCGTCGTAGCCCCACGGCGAGTGGCCCACGTAGACGTGGAGCGGACCCGACTCGCGGAGCCAGTCGAGGAGCTGGCGGCGCAGGATGATGTCGCCGATGTTCTCGTACTGGCCGCGGCCGACGGCGAAGATCGATCGGGCAGGTGTCACGGGCGGGCCTTTCGGAGGGGTTCGCGTGGGGGTGACCGGTGCGGAGCGGGGAGCGTCGCGGGTCTCCCCGGTCGATCCTCCTGCCGCGCTGCCGTCGTGGGCCGGGCCGGCCGGGCTCCGCAGGAGCGGGCTCGGGGCCGATGGCGCCCCGGGCAGACTAGCGCAGGCGGGCTCGGCGGCTCGAGGAGGAGTGCTCGCGTCAACAGCCGTTGGTGACCAGGAAGGCCTTGAGGAACGCGCCGGTCTGGTAGACGTACTGGTTCACCAGGTAGTCCAGGCCCATCGGCTCGCCCGAGGGCACCATCGAGAGCTCGCCGGAGTAGCAGCGCTCGATGATCATCTCGGCGCGCACGAGGTGGGAGGCGTTGGTGATCACGATGACGTGGTCCCATCCGTACTGCTCGGCCATGTCGCGCAGCTGCCGGGCCTCTCCCTGGGTCGTGAGCGGGTCGGCGGAGTAGCAGAGGACGTCGCCGCCGGGCTCGTTGCACTTCTTGTACTTCTTGGCCTCGTAGGGAGCGTTCATCTCGCCGGGGCCGACCGAGAGCACCATCGTGTCCGTCGCCCCGGAGGTGATGATCCGGCGGGCGAACTCGACGCGTGCCCTCGTGGAGGGGCCCAGCACGAAGACCGCGTCCGCCTGCTCGGGGATCGGGTCGATCGGGGGCGTGACGTAGAGCGGGATCCCGGCGCCGAAGAGGGCGAGGACCACGAGGGGGACGAGCAGGAGCCGTCCGATCACGGTGCGAGCGCGGACCCGGGGGCGCCTCGGGCGCTCCCGGGACGCCGGGGTGGACGGGCGGTCGCCGGTCGCGGTCGTGGCCGTGTCCATCGCGTCCTCCCTCTCGTCGGGACCGCCGCTCGCCCGCGGCGGGTGATCCGCGACGCGGGTGCGACGGCGATCACCAGTGGAGAGCCCATCATCGCAGTGTTTCGGCGCGGGGTCGGCCCGGTGAACGCTCGGTCAATTCTCTCGCCCAGCGGCCCGGCCCGGGGCCGTGTCCAGAGTCGCCGGGTAGGGTCGCCGTTCCTCGACCGAGCAGCACTCCCCCTCGTCCATTCCGCGGACGGGCATTCCCGGAGTCCCCTCCCGATCCGACATCCGCCCTCCGATCCGTCGTCGACAGCGCGTGTGACCGTTCCGTATACACGCATGCGCGGCGGTCCGCCAGTCCTTCAGCGGAATCGCTGATATAAGCCCGACCACCACGCCCGAATGGGGTACTACAACCTGAATCCGTCTCATCCAGCCATCAGTCGCAAGGCCCGTCTATAGCGTCGGGAGGACCAGCACCACCCCCTTGAGCAGCCCCCTCGAACCGCCCCCGACGCCCCCTCGAAGACCCGGAGCCGATCGTGAATCCTCAGACGACGCCAGACCCGACCCGCCCTCGCCGACGACGCGCACGCCTCTCCCTCACCACCGCTCTGATCGCCGCTCTCGGCATCCTGGTCGCCCCCCTCACGGCGCCCGCCGCCTCCGCGGCCACTCTCGACCCGGGCGCCGGGCAGAGCACGCGGATCCAGGAGACGAACTCCTCGCTGACCTACAGCGGCTCGTGGCGCACGATGACGGGCGGCGACAGCGGCGGCGGGATCACGTTCCTCAACAGCACCGGCTCCGTCTCGTTCAGCTTCCGCGGCACCGGCTTCAGCTGGGTCAGCCGCACCACCGCCTCCGCCGGCATCGCCACCGTCACGGTCGACGGCGCGAGCACCTCGGTCGACCGGTACACGAAGACCACGGCGTACCAGGTCCCGGTGTTCACGAAGAAGGACCTCGCCGACACCGTCCACACGGTCAAGATCGCCTGGAGCGGCACGGCCAACAGCTCCGCGAGCGACAAGAACCTGGTCATCGACGCGTTCGACATCACCCGCGCGACTCCCGCCACCGAGGAGCCGACCGACGAGACCGGCGGCGGCGAGGACGACGGCCCCGTGCTCGATCCTTCCGGAGCGACCAGCCTCCTCGTGCAGGAGACCGACCCCGCGCTGCAGTACACCGGCTCGTGGAGATCGATGGCGGGCGGCGACAGCGGCGGCGGGATGAAGTACCTGACCTCCGCCGGATCGGTGAAGTTCACCTTCGTCGGCACGTCGTGGCGCTGGATCAGCCGGAAGACCTCCTCCTCCGGCATCGCCGCGGTCTCGGTCGACGGCGGACCCGTCACCAAGGTCGACCGCTACAGCTCGACCGCGCAGTACCAGGTGCCGGTCTACGAGACGACCGACCTCGCCGAGGGCACGCACACCGTGACCATCTCCTACACGGGGACGAAGAACTCCAAGTCGACCGACAAGAACCTGATCATCGACGCGTTCGTCCTCGCCGAGGACGGCCTCGCGACCGACGCCGTGGAGCTCTCCCCCCTGACCGACGGCTACACCGTCGCCTGGGACGCGCCCTTCAGCTCGCGGGTCGTCTCGTACGACGTGCACCGCTCGAACGAGGACGGCTCCGGCGACACGGTCGTCGGCACCGTCGCCGACCCGGTGCGCCAGTACCGCGACGAGACCGCCGAGGCGGGACGCGCCTACACGTACACCGTCACGGCGACCGACGACGCCGGCCGCGACTCGCGGCTGAAGGAGTCGGCCACCACCTCGGCCGACATCCTCGCCTCCCGCGCCTCGCTGCTCGCGGCCTTCGACTGCCCCGCCGCCACCAAGACGGTGTCGACCTCGGCGCAGCTCGTCACGGCCCTGACCAACCCCTCCTCCGGCGACGTCATCCGCCTGGCCGACGGCGTCTACACCGGCAAGTTCGCCCTCCGCGGCACCGCCGCCCAGCCCGGCTCGATCTGGATCTGCGGCTCGCCCAACGCGGTCCTCACCTCCGGATCCACCTCGAGCGGCACCGCACTCATCCTGAACACGGTGAGCGACGTGCACCTCGTGGGCTTCTCGGTCCGCAGCTCCTTCCAGGGCATCCAGGTGCTCGCCAGCAAGGGCGTCCAGATGGCCGGCCTGACGGTGAGCGAGATCGGCTACGAGGCGGTCCACTTCCGCAGCCAGACCACCGACTCCCTGATCGTCGGCAGCACCATCCGCCGCACCGGCCTCGTCTCCGCCAAGTACGGCGAGGGCGTCTACGTCGGCACCTCCGACCGCAACTGGTGCGAGTACAACAGCTGCAACCCTGACCGCACGGCCCGCATCGCGGTCGTGGACAACGCGATCAGCGACACCGGCGCCGAGCCGATCGAGGCCAAGGAGGGCACCCTCGACGGCGACATCATCGGGAACACGGTCCTCGGCGGATCGCGGCTCGCCTCGGACGTCGTCTCGCTGATCCTGGTCTCGGGCAACAGCTGGCTTGCCGCGGGCAACTCCGCCGCGGGCACCACCACCTACGGCTACCAGGTGATCACCCGCGCCGACGGCTCGGGCAACGACAACACCATCAGCGGCAACCTCGCGCTGAAGACCAGCAACGCGGTGGTCTACCTCCACCAGCCGTCCAACTGGTCCACCAGCGGCAACACGCTGAGCTGCTCCAACTCCGGGAAGGACCTGATCGGGAACGTGGCCTGCACGCCGTGACCTGATCCGCTCCCCGCGCGCAGAACCGCCGCCGTCGTCCCCTCGACGGCGGCGGTTCTGCGTCTGCCCGCCTCCCGCCGACCACGCGGGAGTCGGCGGAGTCGCGCGCCAGTACGGCGACTTCTGCGGACTCGCGGGGTGAGCGGGCTCCCGGGAGCCGGTTCCGGCCACGGCGGGCGCTGGAGAGGGCTGGACGGGCCGGGCAGGTCCCGGGGAGTTGAGCGGGCCCGGACGGCGACGCCGCCTCCTGTCGAGTCCGCGGAAGTGGGCGGAGTCGCGCGCGAGTACTGCGACTTGTGGGGGCTCGCGGGGTGAGCGGGCTCCCGGGAGCCGGTGAGGCACTTGATCAGGCCACGGCGGGCGCTGGAGACGCTGAGGAAGGACGGACCGGTCGGTCGGCCCCGGAGAGCCCGCGGGCCCGGACGGTGACGCCGCCTCCTGCCGAGTCCGCGGAGGTGGGCGGAGTCGCGCGCGAGTACCGCGAGTTCTGCGGGCTCGCGGAGTGAACGGGCTCGCGGAGGGGTGGAGGGGGCTGGAGTGCCGGCCAGGCGTCGGAGGGGCCGGCTGGGCCCGGAGAGAGGGCAGCCGGGCCCCCGCCGGGCACCGCGCAGTCCCCGGACGCGGAAGAGCGCACCGCGGCCGGGGCCGGGGTGCGCTCTTCCGCAGCGTGCGAGGACGCGATCAGACGATCGCGGGGGCCTTCTGCAGCTTGTGGCGGGCCAGGACGACCGCGCCGACCACGGGGGTGCCGGCGGTCTCGATCCAGTGCACGTCGGCGGCGGCCTGGGGCGAGTCGACCCTGCCCTCGATCAGGACGAGGACGGCGCCGTCGGCCACGCCGCGGAAGGTCGGCGACTGCTCGGTCGCGCCGAGAGTGCCGGTGACGATCAGGACGATGTCGTAGACCTTCTCGAGCTCCTCGACCAGCGCGCGGAGGGCGTCGGTCGGCATCGGCGTGCCGGCCTGGGCGCCGCCCGCGGGGAGCAGGTCGACGCGGTCGGTCGAGCGCTTGATGATCGCGTCGTCGAGCGAGGCGGCTCCGGCGAGCACCTCGCGCAGGCCCGGGCGTCCGCCCGAGGCGGAAGCGAGAGCCGAGCCCTCGGCGGTGCCGTCCACGATCACGACGGACGAGCCGAGCACGGCCAGCGCCTTGGCGAGCAGCACCGCGCTGGCGGTGTGCGGGGTCTTCTCGGACGCCGGGGCGATCGCGAAGGAGGAGTACGAGCGGGTGCGCGCGATGGCTGAGAGCTCGAACGCCACGGCCGAGTAGCGGGCCGGGATCTCGGTCGAGTTCAGCATCTCGTCGAGCTTGGTGGCCTTGACCGGGACGATGCCCAGCAGCGGCCGGTCGATCGCGGAGCGGACGTCGTCGCCGCTGCGGAGGCGGCGGTCGAGGGCGGTCATCACGATCGCCACTCCCACGCCGACCACGGCGCCGCCGAGGATGCCGAGCGCGAGCAGGACGAGGATGCCACCGGTGACCGGCAGCTCCGGCGGGAGCGCCTGGCTGAGCACCTGGAGCTGGATCTGCGGGACGGCGACGCCGTTCGTGGTGGTCGCCGGATCGGCGCCCTTCACGGCCGCGTCGAGCTGGGCGGCGATCGCGTTCGCGATGACCGCGGCCTGCTCGGGCGAGGGGTCGGTGGCCGAGATCGTGATGACCACGGACTCCGGCTCGGCGAGGACGGTCACGCGCTTGGCGAAGTCCTCGATGGGCTCGTCGATGCCGAGGCCGTCGATGACGCCCTGCAGGACGGTGTCCGAGGTGCCGAGGGCGACGGAGGTGACCGTGGCCTGGGAGGCGGCGCTGTTGGCCGCGACCCGGTCCGCGGTCGAGAGGACTCCGGACGAGGAGACCGCGACGTACACGCGTGCGTCCGCCTTGTACTGCGGGAGGAGGACGGCGTTGAGTACCAGGGCCGCCACGGCGCCGAGCAGAGCGAAGGCGACGATGTAGACCCACCTCCGGCCGATGCCGGCGAACAGTCCGTTCAAGGTCATGGTGTGTGGTGTCCCTTTCGTCGACTGCACCGGAGTGCAGGGGGTCTGACTGTAGCGTCGTGATGTGTCGTCCGCGTTGCGCGGAACCGGCCGCGAGGTTTCGCGCGGGAGCGGTGGATCAGAGGTGTGCCTGCAGGAAGGCGAGGATCGCCTTCTTGTTGTTCGGGGTGTTGTTCTGGAGCCCGTGGTGGCCGGAGCCGTCCACGCCGACCTCGGACGCCACTCCGGCGTCCTGCAGGGCGACCTGCATCGCGTCGGCCTGCTCGACCGGGACGAGCTCGTCCTCGGAGGTCAGCCAGATCTGCGGGGCGTCCGTGGAGTCGACCGAGGTGATCGGCGACGCGGGGATGCTCTGCGGGCAGGTCGTCGAGTCGATCTCGTCGCAGTCCAGGTAGGAGAGGATCTGCTCCTTCGCCTCGGGCACCGGCGTGCCCAGCGACATCCCGGTCTCGGTCATGTCGGCGACCGCCGAGAAGGCGACGACCGTTTTGACCCGCGAGCCCTCGGTGAGGGAGCCCTCGCCGAGCGTGCCCATGGTCGCTCCGATGATCGCTCCGGCGGAGCTGCCCATCACGCCGATGCGGGCGGGGTCGAGGCCGAAGCGCGTGACCTGCGCGGGCTCGCGCAGCCACTCCACGGCGGCCTGCGCGTCCTCGATCTGCCCGGGGTACCGGCTGTCCTGGAGGAGGCGGTAGTCGACGGAGACCGAGACGAAGCCGCGCTCGGCGTAGTACTCGCAGAGCTCGGTCATCCCGCCCTCGTCGCGGGCGCCGTCGACGAACCCTCCGCCGTGCAGCATCAGCAGCGCGGGGCGGTCGGTGCCGCCCGCGGTGGGGAGGCAGGCGTCGGCCTTCAGCGAGACGCCGTCGACCGAGCGGTACTCGATCGCCTTCTCCGTCGTGAAGCCGTCGGGCGTGCGGACGGGCTCGGGCTGCGAGGAGCAGCCGGCCAGCCCGAGGGCGACGGCCACGACGGCCGCCAGGACTCCGGCTCTGCGTGCTCGTGTCGTCTTCACTCGTGGGACTCCGCTCTCTTCTTCTCGTAACTGGGGGAGGTGCCGGGCTCATCGGCCGGGACCGCGACGGGATCGGAGACGACTCCGGGGCCGCGCGCAGGGACGGGCACGGGCTTGCGCCGCTTGCCGGGGCCGCCGAGGGCGGCCGGGGGGACGTAGATCCACTTGACCTTCGAGAGGTAGCGGGTCACGAAGAGCGAGAGGACGACCGCGAGCACCATCACGACCAGCAGCAGCGGCACCTCGAAGCCGCCGATCTCGGAGCGGTCCTCGGGGAGGATCACCCGCAGGATCGTGATGGCGATCACGATGAAGTAGAGGTGCAGCAGGTAGATGTGCAGGCTGCGCTCGCCGCAGATCGTGAAGAAGTTCAGGAATCGCACTCGGGAGAGGGCCCGCGACACGAGGATGCCCATCGCGACGGCGGCCATCTGGCCGGCGAGGGCGAGGAACGGAACCCAGCGGATCGGGAAGAGGAAGAGCACCGCGCTCAGCACGACGAAGACCGGAGTGACGTAGAGGAACGCGCGGCTCCCCTTCTGCTCGACGAAGTCGATGATCCTCTTCGAGTAGAGCGTGCCCACCAGGAAGAAGACGAACAGGGCGCCGATGCGATTCCAGCCCACGTTGGTCGTGTTGAGGAGACCGGTGGTGAACATCGTCCCCATCACCGCGGCGAGGGCGACCTGCACACGGTGGTCGACCTTGCGCAGGAGCCACGCGCCGAGCGTGAAGAGGACGAGGCCGTAGATGAACCAGTAGCTGCTGCTGGGCCAGAAGAACAGCAGGAGCAGGTTGAGCGGGTCGGTCGCGGGGAGCTCGCCGAGTCCGCCGTTCGCGAGCGGCACGACCAGGTAGAAGGCCATGCGGATCACGGACCAGACCACGTAGAGCCAGAGCAGCGGGTACAGCCTGCGGCGCCAGAGGTCGCCGAAGCTCCAGGTGCGGATGCGCGAGCCGAAGAGACCGGACACCAGGAAGAAGAGGGGCATCGGGAACAGCTCGAACACGACCTTGATGCGGCCGAGAGTGTTCTCGACCCCGATGTCACCGAGGTACAACGACGTGTGGTAGTACACGACCATCAGGATGGCGGCACCCTTGGCGAAATCCACCCATTCGCGTCGGGCCCCGCCCGCAGGCTTCAGCAGCTTCATTCTCTCCCCCTTGTGCCCGGTCGTACCGCTCGTGAATTCCATCCGAGGTGAACAAGGCTCAGAGAAGGACGCAGGCTCGGTCGCAGAATGCGACCGAGGATCAAGACTAAGGGTGTATCGTCCGCGCCGCACATTCGACGGAATAGTGACGAGGACTCGATTGCCGGGAAGCGCACTCCGGCCTCTCCGCTCACCATGGAGACGACGGTCACCGGCGTCCGTTCCCGGCGCTCATCGCCGCTCGGTAGAGCGCGGGCGCCGCGGCGGCGAGCCCGAAGAGGACGGAGCGCTTGAGGTCGCGCCGGCGCACGAGCGCGACCAGGTGCCGGAGTCCCGCCTCGTCGTGCGCGGCCCGCCAGAGCCGGTCCGCCTCCTCGGGGCTGTGCGCGCCCGAGGTGGCGTCCTTGAAGCGGGAGAGCAGGGAGAAGCGCGCGCGGTAGTAGGAGTAGTCCTGCGAGTCGAGGATGCGCGGGTCGAGCCCGCGGGCCGTCCGCTCGATCACGGCGGCGAGCCCGGCGAGCGAGTCGGCGCGCTTCGCGCCCGAGCGGATGATCGAGCCGGAGCGGAGGCGGTACTCGTAGACGGAGTCGGGGACGACGACGACCTCGTCGGCCGCGGCGAGCAGCTGCGCGACCTGCGCCTGGTCCGAGTGCTGGCGGATCCGCGTGAACTCGATGCCGTCGAACAGCTCGCGGCGGAACAGCTTGTTCCAGAGGTGCCCGGTCAGCTCCCCGACCAGGAGCGCGGTGAAGGCGCCCCGGCCCGAGAGCGCGAGCGGGCCGCGCAGGGAGCCGACGGGCGTGGATCCGGTGGCGTCGACCGTGACCGCCTGGGCGACCACCACGTCGGCGCGGCCCGCCTCCCCCGCCGAGAGCATGGCCTCGACCGCGGTCTCCGGCCACTCGTCGTCGGCGTCGACCAGCCAGACCCACTCGCCGGCGGCCTCGCCGACGGCGCGCTCGCGAGCGGCGGCGACGCCCTGGTTCTCGTCCTGGCGGAGGTAGCGGATCCGCTCGTGCTCCTCGGCGAACGCGCGGCCGATCGCCTCGGTCCCGTCGGTCGAGGCGTCGTCGACCACGAGGATCTCGAGCTCGGCGTGGGTCTGCCGCAGCAGGCGCTCCAGGGCGGAGGCGAGGTGCGCCTCCTCCTGGTGCGCCGGGACCACCACCGAGACGAGGGTCACTTCTGCCCCACGACCCGGCGGAGCACCGTCTCGAGGTCGCGGCCGCTGGACTCCAGCGAGAAGCGGTCGAGCCAGCGGTCGATGCCGGTGATCTCGAGCTCGCTCGCGCGGATCAGCGCGTCGGCGAGGTCGGAGGCGGAGGGGGTGAGCGCGAGCTCGCCGGTCAGGCCGGGGACGATCGCGTCCGCGACTCCGAGCGCCCCGGACACGGCGACCGAGGGGACGCCGGCGGCGGCCGCCTCGACCAGCACGTTGCCGAAGCCCTCGCGCAGCGACGGGAGCAGCACGACGGCGTTCTCGTCGAAGTGGTGGAACCAGTCCTCGACCCAGCCCATGTCCTGGAAGTCCACGCCGCGCGCGGTCGCCTCCGCCTTCATGCTGCCGAGCAGCGGGCCGCCGCCGAAGGAGACGACCTTCGCGGGGATGCCGCGGCGCTCCAGCTCCTCGGCCGCGAGGATCGCGAGCTCGGGGCGCTTCTGGACGACGAGGCGGCAGGGCAGCACGATCTGCAGGCCCGCCGCAGTGCCGGGGGTGCGCGAGACCTGGCGGGAGCGGTCGACCTTGGCGGTCGCCGGGTTCGGCACGACGGTGCAGCGCTCGCCCGAGACGCCGAAGCCGGCGACGAGCTCGCCCGCGACGGGGTGCGAGATCGCGATGACGTGGTCGGCGCGGCGGTAGAGCGTCTTGGCGAGCCCGAGCTGCACCTTCTGGGTCCTCGAGAAGCCCGGGATGCCGAGCGAGACGAGGTTGCGCTCGCTCACGATGGTCTTCGGGCGGTCCGCCTTCGCGGTCATCTCGGCCGAGGCCAGGAGCACGATGTTCGGGTAGCCCTGCAGGGCGACCGCGACGTCGGGGGTGCGGCGGCGGAACAGCTCCTTGAGCATCCGCGCCTTGCCGACGTGGCCCTTGCCCTCGCCGATGCGGTGCAGCACCGCGCCCTCGGGGAGGTACTCGTCCGTGCCCTTCACCGAGGTGGTGACCACGTCGACGTAGTGGCCCTGCTCGAGGAGCCAGCCCATCCAGGTGCGGGCGACGAACTCGGCCCCGCCGCCGTGCAGCGACGTGACGACGAACATGATCCGCATGCGCGGTCCCTTCTCCTGCGCCGCGCTCATCGCACGACCTCCGCGCCGAGGCCGCGGGTGTTGAGCGCCGAGAGGCGGCGCACCTCGGGCATGGCCGCGTCGATGGTGGCGCGCACGCCGCCGTCGCCCGGCTCCGCGAGGATGCGGTCGATCACCGGGAGGACGCGGTCGGCGAAGCCGGGGACCGGCTCGACGCACAGCTGCGGCAGGCCGATGAGGCGCATGATGCCCTCGACCTTGCCCTGGGTGGCGAGGGTGATCGCGGGGACGCCGAGCGAGAGCGACATGATCGCGAGGTGCATCCGCCCGGTGACGGTCAGCAGGGCGTCCTCGGCGAGGCCGCGGATCTCGGCGGGCATGAGCACGCGGTCGACGACGGTGACGCCCTCGGTTCCCACGCGCTCGGCGACCGCGCGGACGGCCACCTTGTCGTCGCCGATGGGGCGGGAGACGTGCGGGAGGAGCACGACGTGAACGCCGGCCGCGCGCAGGCGGTCGACGATGCGCTCGTACTCCGGCACCTGGTCGACCATGCCGGCGACGAGGGCGCTCGCGTTCACGAGCGCGAAGGGGACGCCCTCGGGCAGTCCCAGATCCTCGCGGAAGCTGCGGTCGCGGGTGCGCGCCGAGAAGACGATGTCGGTGACCTCCTCGACGCGCTGCACGCCGATGCTCCGGGCGCGCTCCGCCGAGAGCGGGTCGCGGAGCATCGGTACGACGCCGGCGCGGGAGGCGGCGATCAGGGAGCGGCGGGCGGCGAGGCGGGCCGCCGCGTTCCAGGAGAAGCCGAGGACGCGCGTGGGCACCCCTGCCTCGGCGGCGGCCTGCGCGAGCAGGGAGCGGCGGACCGAGCCGCGGAGGCTGTACTTGCCGTCCATCATGTCGGCGCCGACGACCGAGACCGAGCGGGCGCGGCGGATCAGCGCGGCGTAGGCGCGGAGATCGGCGGCGTGCGCGTCGCCCACTCCGTAGACCAGGTGCGGGAGCTCGACGACCTCGACCCGGTCGGCCTGCTCCTCGGGGATCACGACGTCGCCGGCGTAGCGCTGGACGACCACGACGGGGCCGGTGGTGTTCTCGAGGAACGCCTCCAGCATGGCCTGGTCGCCGATGTTGCCGCTGCCGGGAGCGGCGATCACGAGGTGAGACTCGGGCTCGGGTCGGAGGTCCGCGAGGGCGGCGCGGAGCACCGCCGCGTCGCGTCGGGCGGGCAGGCGGGTCGTCGTGACGAAGTCCTTCTTCCAGGACTTGACGACGCCGAGCTTGAGTTTCATCGATCTCTTTCGGTGGGAGGAACGGCGGCGGGAGGCCGCTCGGAGTCGGGGATGCCGGCCGTGACGGCTCCGTCGACCAGCGCGCTGTCGCCGGTGGGGCTGATGGCGTCGACCGTGGCCGGGGCCGGAGCGGCGGCCGGGCGGCTGCGGCGGAAGTGGCGGCGCAGGTCGGCGAGGCTGAGGATCTGGCGGCGGAACGCGGGGAGGATCAGCATCCAGAGCCCGACCCCGACCAGGACGGCGGCGCCGCCCAGGAGGAGGCGGAGGACGGGCTGGTCGGCGGCGATCCAGACGGTGGAGAAGTAGGCGCCCACCGTGATCGATCCGAACGTGATGCCGCTGCGGAGGCCGTTGGTGAACATCTCGCGGACGGGGGCATCGGAGGTGCGGCCGATCCAGATCAGCGCGGTCGGCCAGGTGAGGGCGAGCGAGCCGGCGTACGCGACCGCGACGCCCGTCACTCCCCAGTTGGAGCCGAGCAGGATCAGGACGACCATCAGCGGGCGGGTCGCCAGGCTGTACCAGACGCTCTGGCGCACGAGACCCTTGGCGAGGAACACCCAGTTGGAGCAGTACGCCGTGGCCTGGAAGAACCCGGCCACGAGCAGGATCTGGAAGATCGGGACCGAGGCGAGCCAGCGCTCCCCCACCAGGATCCGGATGACCGAGTCGGACTGGGAGCCGAGGACGGCGAGCACGAGGCCCATCGCCGTCAGCATCGCCGACTGGCCGAAGAGGATGAACGTGCGGAACCGCTCGCGCTCGTCCTGCAGCTTGGACAGCACGGGCAGTGCCACGCGCTGCACCGGAGAGTTCAACTGCTGCAGCGGCAGCATCATCAGCTGGAACGCGCGGTTGTAGAGGCCGAGGTCGACCGGGCCGAAGCGCGCGCCGATGATGACGGAGTCGACGTTCTTGCTCACGTAGGTCAGCGCCTGGGTCGCGAAGACGCCGCCTCCGTAGCGGAGGAAGTGGCCCATCGCCTCGCCGCGGCGGTAGCGGCCGGGACGCCAGCCCGTGATGAAGACCAGCATCAGCACGCTGATGAGCGGCTGCACGATCTGGCTCCCGGCCAGCGCCCAGTAGCCGGCGCCGCCGAGCGCCATCAGCACGCCGACCACGAGGCCCAGCACCTGGGCGACGATGTCGACCAGGGTGATCTTCACGAAGCGGAGGTGACGGGCGAGGTCGGCGCGGAACTGCGTCGAGATTCCGTTGAGGAGGAACGTCGAGGAGAGCACGACGGTCAGCAGCTGGAGCCGGTCGTCGCCGTAGAGGGCGGCGATCGGCCAGGAGGCCGCGATGACCACCAGGGTGAGGGTGAGGCCGATGCCCGAGTTCATCCAGAACAGGTTGCTCTTCTGGCCCGGCGTGATCTCCTTCGCCTGGATGGCGGCGGAGGAGAGGCCGAAGTCGCGGAAGATCTCGCCGATGCCGATGATCGCCGTGACCATCGCGAGCAGGCCGTAGTCGGCCGGCGAGAGCAGGCGCGCGAGGATGACGATGCCGCCCAGCTGGACGGCGATGCGGATCGCCTGCCCGCCGATGGTGACGGCGGCGCCGCGGCTCGCCGAGCGGCTGAGGCTCGGTGACGGCTTCTGCGTGGTCCCGGTCATCGGGTCGAGCCCTTCTTGGTGGCGATCGCGCCCTCGTAGGCCTTCTTGAGCTGGAGTCCGAGCACGTCCCAGTCCCGACCGGAGAGGGCGGGGAGCCCCTCCGGCGGCCGGGTGCGCGTGCGCTCGAGAGCGGCGGTGATCAGCTCGGGGGTGAGCTCGCCGTCGTACTCGATCACCCAGTCGCTGCCGACCTCCTCGGCCAGGGCCGTGTTGGTGGGCGTGCGAGGCACCAGGATCGGCCGGCCGAGCGACAGGGCGACCAGGATCGAGCCGGAGTTGTGCATCTCGCGGTAGGGAAGGACGATCAGCTCGGCCCGGCCGATCTCGTCGACCATCTCGGCGTCGTCGACCCGGCGGAGCGTGGTGCGCACCCGGGTGTCGCGGGCGGCCCGCTCCTCGACCAGCTCGCGCTGGCCCGTGCTGGGGCTGCCGACCACGTGCAGGGAGAGGGAGTCGTCCTCCACGCCGCGGAACACGTCCATCAGCTCGACGACGCCCTTGTACGGGCGGATGATGCCGAAGTAGAGGACGCGGCCGTGCTCGCGCTCGGGCAGCGGGTGCTGCGCGAACTGGTCGCGGTAGTGGCCGTGCAGCACGGTGACGGCGGGCGCCCGGCCGGGAGCGACGGTCGTCGGGTTCAGGCGGACGAACAGGTCGGTCGCGCGGTCGACCCGGGCCAGCGAGCGGCGCTCGGCGGCGGGACCGAGCTCGTGCGGGTGCAGATTGTGCACCGTCCGCACGAGCGGGATGCGCTGGAGCGCGAGGCGCACCAGCAGCACGTCGAGGGCGCGGCGGCGGAGGAAGCGGTGCAGCGGGCTGCGGCCGCGGATCATCAGCTCGGGCCAGTGCACGTGCAGCACGTCGTAGTCGGCGAGCAGGGCGCTGCGCCAGGAGAAGAACAGCAGCTCGACGCCGGGCGCCAGGCCGTCGACGATCGAGTCGACGTACTGCGTGGTCGAGTCCGGCGGCGCGAGCGACTGCTGGACGACGAGCGCGGCCGGCGACGAGTCGTTCCTGCGGGCGAGGCGGCTCATCGCTCGCCCCGCATCCCGACGGCCATCGGCGCGTCGAAGATCCTCGCCCCGAGGGGCTGGCGCATCCGGATGCCCTTCGAGAAGTCGGGGACGTGCACCGGGTTGAGGCAGATGATGACGAGGAATCCCAGGAGCAGGTGGCTGGGGCGGACCGCGTCGATGGCGTTGTAGCCGGCGAGGCAGACCATGAAGCCGAGCAGGCCCGCCGCAGGACCGACGTCGCGACGGCTGAGCGTGGCGCCGAACATCGCGGCCACCATGATCACGAAGAGCAGCAGGCCGGGGATGCCGACGCTGATCAGCAGCTGCAGGAACGAGTTCTCGATGACGACGTCCGAGAACCGCCTGCCGCTGATGCCGGACGTCGCCGCTCCGGAGCCGAGCCAGTGCGTGAGCTCGGCCGCCTTCAGCGACACGGTCACCGCGAGGTCGCGGGCGCCGGCCGAGATGGAGGCGTCGAGGTTGTTGTTGCGGGCGGTGACGGGCTCGAAGTTCAGGACTCCGACACCCGCGACGAGCCCGGCGATCAGGATCGAGCCGGGCCGGAGCAGCGAGCGGTTCGGGTTGAGGAAGCCCACGGCGACGAGCGCGACGATGACCGCGACGGCGATGGCCGCCATCGGTCCGCGCGAGACGGTCGCGACGACGCCGCCCGAGGCCAGGATGCCCAGCAGCAGGTCCGACTTGCGGGAGCCCTGGAGCCAGGAGCCGAACGCGAGACCGGCGCCCACCGTGAGGAAGGTGCCGGCGAGCAGCGGGTGGCCGAAGGTGATCTCGGCGCGGTAGAGCGACCAGTGCTGGTCCTGCTCGTAGCCGAGGGCGCCGTAGACGGCACCGAGGATCGGGGAGCTCTGCGCGACCAGCTCGAGGGCGGCGTAGAGGGCGAGCAGCCCCGAGAGGATCACCCACGTCTTGCGCAGCAGCACGGCCTCGCGCTGGGCGTCGAAGACGAGCATCGGCACGCCCACGCAGATCGCGAAGCTGAACATCCACGAGACGCCCTCGGTCGCGTAGGAGCTGCGCACCGTCGCCAGGGCCGACCAGAGCATGAGGGCGATGAACGCGAGGATCACCACGGCCCGCCACGGGGAGAGCACGAGCTCGCGGGTCCACGCCTTGACGGGGGCGCGCCACAGCTCGGGAGCGAGCCCGCGCCGGATCGCCCAGATCACGAGGATGACGGCCCAGAGCGTCATGCGGAACGTCAGGGTCGAGGGGGTCAGCGGCGTCGGGACGAGCGCGAAGAACGCGAGCGCCATCGCCGGCAGCCAGTGCGCGGGGACCCGCAGCAGCACCCAGGCCCCGACGATGCCGCCGACTCCGGCGGCGATCACCAGGAGGCCGGTGGCCGGCTCCCGGGTCGAGAAGATGTACCCCATCCCGAGGACGATCACCAGGGCGACCGAGAAGAGCGCGCCGACGAGGAGTCGTCGCGGGAGGATGTCGATCACGTCAGGGAGTCCTTCTGGCGTCGGAGCGGAGTGGTGGAGGAGGGGGCGGGCGGTGCGGCGCTCACGGGAGTGGTCCCGTCGGCCTCGATGAGGATCGCGATGCCCTCGCGAGCCGCCTCTCGGCGGCTGGGACGCCTGCGATGCCGTGCCCTCCTCCTCCACTGCTCGACCCTGGCGCCGACCCCCGGGGAGGAGGGGTCGCGTCGGTCCTGCCGCGGATCAGGCGGGGCCCTCCTGGAGCCAGCGGCGGAAGGTCCCGACCGAGTCCTTGTTGGTGAAGTCCGGGACGACATGGCCGCCCTCGTAGCCGGCGCTGTTGTGGTAGGCGATCGTCGCCTCCTTGGCGACGGGGAGCGCGAGGCGGCGGAGGCGTCCGCCGTGCAGCTCGGCAGGAGCGAGCTGGTCGGCCGTGCCGGCGCTGACGCGCAGACGCATGCCCTGCCATGCGGACTGCGGCAGCCGGGCGGGGTTGGTCGCGCGCATCAGCGCCCGGTCTCCGCCGTACACCGCGAGGACGCGGTTCGGCTGGCTGTCGTCGCGCGCCGCGAGGTCCTCGACGTCGAAGACGCTGCTGGCGTGGTAGGCCCCGTAGATGTTCGGCACCATCTTCTTCGCGTAGGCCCAGCACATCATCGCGCCGCCGCCGGAGTTCGAGCGGAGGAAGCTCCCGCGGACGTTCCAGAGGCTCTGCACCCAGGCTGTGGCGGCCGTCTGCACGGCGAGCGCCGTGGGGTTGGTGTAGTTGCTCGGGCCGCCGAAGTCCGGGCAGATGCTGACGAAGCCCAGGTCGACGAGCGGATCGGCCGAGTAGAAGTAGGCCTTGTCGAGGGCCCTGAAGCTGCTGCCGCTGGCGTGGTAGAACCAGGCGACCGGCACCGAGGAGCCTGATTTCGGCTTCGCCGAGTGCGGGACGAAGAGGCGGGTGGAGTCGCTGCCGATCTTCACATCGATGATCTCGTAGGGCTTGTTGCCGCTCTTCGAGAACTTGGTGTCGAGGCGCGAGACCTCGCCCGGGAGCCTCGGGATCACGCTGTAGTTCGGCGCAGCGAGCGCCGGGGTCGCCACCAGCGCGGAGGCGGTCGCGGCGGCTCCGACAGCGGAGGCGGCGAGCAGGAGGCGGCGCGAGAGGCCGCGCGGGGTGTCAGTCATATCGAGAATCCTTCGGAGCTTTCGCCATCAGTGTCGAGTCGGCCGACCATTCCGAATTCGACGCACATGAAGTGACGTCCGGCCCCCCAACCCATTCGAGAGTGTACGGGCCGCGGATGACGCGTGGATGTCGTTCTCATCACGTCTGGTCGCTCGGGCGGGGATCAGCGGGAGGAGGGGAAGAGACGGCGGGAGAGGCCCGAGGACTTCTCGGCCGTCTCGTGCACCACGAAGGGCACGGCGGAATCGGCGGAGACGACCCGCCTCGCCGCGGCGAGTTCGAGCGTCTCGCGGGAGAGGCCCTCGATGTCGACGGTGACCGCGAGGCCGGAGTCGGCCAGGCGGGTGGCGATCTGCACCTGGTGGTCGTCGACGTGCTCGCCGAACGAGGCGCGGCGCGGAACCAGGATCGGCACCCGGCCCTGCTCGATGGCGCTGAGCGCGGTGCCCACTCCCCCGTGCGCGATGACGACGTCGGCCGCCTTCATCGCGGCGTTGAGCTCGTCGTGCGGCACGGAGTGGCGGCCGTCGATCCCGAGCCCGGAGACGTCGTTCGCTCCGGTCTGCCAGAGCACCTCCACGCCCTCGAGCAGCGGCGCGAGCGCGGCGAAGAAGCGGGGGAACGGGTAGCCGTCCTGCGTGCCGACCGAGACCACGGCGCGGCGGATCGGCTGCGGGACGACGTCCTCGACGCGGTAGGTGTCGAAGATCGAGCCGCCGAAGCTCCAGCGGTCGTCGGCCCAGGAGCGGTACTGGGTGTAGGTCGAGACGGCGGGGACCCGGGCGAGGATCCGACCGGTCATCGACGGGCCGAGCACGCGGGCGGCGCTCTCGATGTAGTGCGCGGGGATGCCGCGCGAGGCCGCGAGCGGCAGGAAGGAGAGGGCGGGGCTGGCGCCGGTGCTGAAGACGGCGTCGAAGGACCCGCGGGCCAGCAGGGAGCGGCCGATCATCGCGTTGCGGAGCACCGGCACCACGGCGCGGGGCGGCGGATCGGCGAGGTGGGTCACGCGCCGGTCGGTGAGGAGGGTGCGGCTGAGGGCGCTGTCGACAGTCGCCCAGTGCTGCTCCTCCGGGTCGACTCCGAGGAGCCCCGAGAGCGCGAACATCTCCTTGAGATGCCCGCCGCCGGAGCAGACGAAGAGATACGAAGCCATACGCGCCTTCACTGGTGATGATCGAGATAACAGGCGTGTGGATGATCGATCGTCCGCCGAGAACGACCCCCCGGTCCCTGGTGCAGAAGTCGCCCGATCATAGCAGGGAGGGTCTCCGAGGGGCACTTCTCTGAGAGAACTGTTCACCTCGCCGGAAAGCGATAGGGGCTCATTCGACAGGCGATATCCGCTCACTTCTCCGGAGGGTGGAAAGCGATATCCGCTCGACTCGGGGATGACCGGGAACGTCGCTCGGCACCCCGATAGCGGACCGGCCGATTCCCGTCGATCACCTGCACCGCACGGGCCGCGCGCGTAGCGTCGGACCACCGGCGCAGAGGCCGGTCGACCCAGGAGGAGCGCCATGAGCGACAACGAGCAGAACAGCCCCGTGATGGACGGAGCCGAGGACGCCAGCAACGACGAGAAGCTCGGCGGCCTGATCGACCAGGTCGAGCACGACCACGGAGCCGAGGGCGCCGGCGCGATGGCCGACGCGCTCCGCGACCGCGCCGACGAGACCGACACCGAGATCGCCGAGGAGTCGGACGCGTCCGGCCCGGTCGAGGACAGCGGCACCGCCCAGGTGTGAGCGACGGGGCCCGGAGGACGACTCCGGGCCCCGATCCCTGATCGCTGGGGAGAGCGGTGGGCCCTCCGGATCGCTCGTCAGAGCGGCCCGGCGAGCGCCGCCCGATGTGCACCGGAGCGGCCCGATGAGCGCCGCCCCACCCCCAAAGCCCTGTTTGACGGTGCGGGAGCCGCCGGTCACCATGGCCGCATGTCCTCTCTCGACGAGCTGCGCGCCACCGCGCATCCGATCCGCCTCCGCCTGCTGTCCCTGGTGACGGGAGCGGCGATGAGCGCCGCGGAGGCCGCCCGCGAGCTGCAGCTGTCGCAGGCGACGGCGAGCTACCACTTCCGCGTGCTGGAGCGCGCCGGGCTCGTGGCCGTCGTCGAGACCGTGCGCCTGCGGGGCGGCGAGGCGAAGAGGTACCGGCACGAGGCCTCCGGAAGGCCCTTCGACGTGACCGCGTCAGTGGACGCCGGGCCGGAGGAGGAGCGGGACCTGCACCTCGAGGCCCTGATCGAGGAGCTCCGGCGGCGCTCGTCGAGCCGGGCGGACGGTCCTCAGCTCTCGACGGACGCGGAGCTCTGGGTCGACCCCGAGGTCTGGCGGCGGGTCGTGCGGCACGTCGGGGAGGCGTCCGCGCTGCTGCACGCGGCGGCCCGGCCGCCGAGGACCCCCGGGACCGCGCCGGTGTCGATGACGACCGCGATGTTCCCGCTCCGCCGGCCGTGACCCGCGACGGGCGCGGGCCGCTGGCGCACGGGCCTCTCGCGCACGGCCCCTTCCGCTGGCTCCTCGCCGCCCGCACGACCGGGGTCCTCGGCAACGCCGTCGCTCCGATCGCCCTGGCCTTCGCCGTGCTGGACCTGACGGGCTCGCCGACGGACCTCGGACTCGTCGTCGCCGCGCGCTCCCTCGCCAACGTCGCCGTCCTGCTGCTCGGCGGCGTCCTCGCCGACCGGCTCCCCCGCTCCGTGATCCTCGTCGGCACCTCGCTCGCGGCAGCAGCCACTCAGGCCGCGGTCGCCGTGACGGTGATCACGGGGACGGCGACCGTCGCGGCCCTGGTCGTGCTCAGCGTGCTCAACGGCGCCGTCGCGGCGATGAGCCTGCCCGCCGCGGCCGCCCTCGTCCCCGAGACGGTGCCGGTCGGCGAGCTCCGCCCGGCCAACGCCCTGCTCCGCCTGGGCCTGAACGCCGGGAGCATCGTCGGCGCCTCGGGCGGGGCCGCGCTCGTCGCACTGGTGGGTCCCGGGTGGGGGCTGGCGGTCGACGCCGCGGGCTTCGCCCTGGCCGCGGTCCTCTACTCCCGTGTGCGGCTGCCGCGGACGGTCCGCTCGGGCCCGGGCGCCTCCGTCCTCGCCGACCTCCGCGAGGGGTGGCGGGAGTTCACGAGCCGGCGCTGGGTGTGGATCGTCGTGGCGCAGTTCACCGCCGTCAACGCCGCGTTCGTCGGCGCGACCACGGTCCTCGGCCCGGTCGTCGCCGACCGGTCCTTCGGCCGAGCGGCATGGGGACTCGTGATCGCCGCGCAGACCGTCGGCCTGGTGATCGGGGCCGTGATCGCGCTGCGCTGGCGGCCCCGCCGGGCGCTCGGGGCGGGCGTCGCCCTCATGGCGGTGACGGCCGTCCCGGTCGCCGCCCTCGGGATCCTCCCGGCGCTCCCCGCCCTCCTCCTCGCCTTCGCCCTCGGCGGAGTCGCGCTCGAGATCTTCGCCATCGCCTGGGACCAGTCGCTGCAGACCCACGTCCCCCGCGAGGCGCTCGCCCGGGTCTACTCCTACGACATGGTCGGCTCCTTCCTCGCCGTGCCGCTCGGGGAGGCGCTCGTGGGCCCGCTCGCCGACCTCGTCGGGCTCGACCGCACCCTGCTCGGCTGCGCCGCGGTCGTCCTCGTCGCCTCGCTCCTCGCGGCCTCCAGCAGGAGCGTCCGCGGGGTGGGCACGGACCGTCCGCGGCCGCAGACGCTCTAGCGCGTCCCGGGAGGCGCGGGTGAGGGGACGACCGGTCGGAGGTGTCGGAGAATCGCGGCCGCGACCGCCCCGGGGGCCTCGCGCTGCACGAAGTGGCCGACGCCGTCGAGCTCGATCAGCTCCCGGCCTGCGGAGAAGTACCGGCCGTTCGCCCGTGCGAGGGCGGGCGTCTCGCAGCCGTCGGCCGTCCCGAGGAGGAAGGTCGTCGGCGCGTCGAGGCGCGGCCAGGCGTCGAGGGCCTCCTGCGCGGCGCGGTACACGGCCCGGCCGGGCGCCTCCCCGGCGCCGTGCCGGTCGTAGTCGACGACGGTGTCGGCGAAGCCGCTGGTCGCCGTCGCCGCGAGGACCTCCTCCAGGGCCTCCGGCGGGAGGGAGCCCGGAGGCGACCACTCCCGCCAGGCCCAGCGGACGAGCTGCGCCGGGTCGCCCCGGAACGCCTCCGCTCCCGCGGCCGTGCAGAGCCAGTAGCGGTACCAGGCCGCGGCGGCGGCGTCGAGGACCTCGCCGCCGCTCAGCTCGCTCGACGGTCCGTACGCGGTGGCGAGGGTGACCAGTGCGCCGACCCGCTCGGGCGCGAGCGCCGCGACGGCGTGAGCGGTCCGTGCTCCCCAGTCGTGGCCGACGAGCACGACAGGCCCGAGGTCGAGCGCCTCGAGGAGATCGAGCAGGTCGGTGGCCAGCGCGGCCACCTGCCCGGACCGCGCCCCGGGGTCGACGACACGGGTCCGCCCGACCCCGCGCAGGACGGGGCGCACCACCCGGAGTCCGGGGGGAAGCAGCTCCAGGACGCCGTCCCAGGTGGCGGGGACGTCGGGGAAGCCGTGCACGAGCACGAGCGGAGTGCCGTCCTCCGGTCCCTCGTCGAGGTAGTGGACGTCGGTGAAGCGCGTGGACAGGACGCGCGCACCCGTCCCCTCCTGCTCCGGCCCGTCCGAACGGGAGTGCCGCGGCCCGCTCACGGGCGGTAGAGGGAGTCGATGGGGACCTCGCGGCTCGAGCCGTCCCGGGTGGTGATCGTGACCGTGCCGGCGGGCCCGGCGGCGAGACCGTCGGACGAGGGCCACCAGACGGTCCAGGAGCCGCCCTCGAGGGTCGCGACGACCGGCTCGACGCCGGCCTCGTTCAGCACCACCGATTCCACGTCCGCGCCCGCGAAGCCGACCGCGTAGATCAGAGCGGCGTCCCCCTCTCCGAAGGTTCCGGCCGAGCTGAGCTGGACCGCGTCCGCGGCGAGGGGGCCGACCGGTGCGGCGTCCGCCACCTCCCACATCCCCGCGCCGTTCCCGGCGCTGAGGCAGTAGTAGAGGGAGTCGTCGAAGCGGTAGATCATCGAGGCGGCGTCGCCGCGCGCGTCGAGGTGCGAGACCTCCGCCGGCCCGGCCTCGCCGTTGGGGCTCTGCAGGTTCGTCGCGCACCATTGCGTCGCCGACTGCCCGAGCTCGGAGCTCGGCAGGATGCGCTCGGGGATCGCGGTCCAGGAGGCGAGCACCGCGCGGTTCAGCCCGACGGAGCCGGTGCCGGGGATGAGACCCGGGACCACGACGACCACCGCGGCTGCGGCTGCGGCGGCCAGGAGCACGGTCGCCGCGCCGGCGACGGCCCAGTCGCGGGGGCGGAAGAAACGGGGAGCGGACGCGTCCTCGCTGACCAGGATCTCGCCGAGGAACGCGTCCCGACGTGCGGCCTCGGCAGCGGAGAGAGGGGTGCGGGGCTCGGCGTCGTGCGCGCGGAGCAGGTCGAGGAGCTGGTCGGTCATGAGAGGGTCCGTTCTGCCGTGCCGGAGAGGAGCGTGGAGTCGAGGGGGGCGAGCAGCGCCGCCAGCCGCCGCTTCGCGCGGGTGAGCCGCATCGCGTAGGCGGCCCGGGAGCAGCCGAGCACCTGCGCCGCCTCGGCCTGCGGGAGGTCCTCCCACACGTGGAGGGCCAGAGCCTCCTGCTCGGCGAGGGGCAGCCGCTTCCACGCGCTCTCCAGGTCGAGGCGGTCGCCGACCGACGGGTCGGCCTGCTCCTCCGGGGCGAGGGTCCCGATCCGCACGGCCAGCGCCTGCCGGCGGTTCTCGCCGCGGGCGGCGTTGAGGATCGCGTGCCGGGCGGTGCCGAACAGCCAGGGCCGCACGTTCTCCGGCAGGTCCTGCCGGCGACGCAAGGCGGCGAGGAAGGTCTCGCCGACGATGTCGTCGACCGTCGCGGCGGGAGCGCGGCGGCGGACGAAGCGGAGCAGGTCGTCGAAGTGGGCGCGGTACAGCTCGGAGAAGTCGTCTCGGGAGCGGATGCTCATGGTTCCCCTTTCGCGGAGTCACAGGTACATGTCCGGCTGCGGCGGCGATGCAACATCCGTGTCGGCGGGAGTCCCGCTGGGGCGGTGGCCGCGGCGTCCTGCGCGGCGCTCCATGTCCGGGCAGGATCCACCGCGCGGGGGAGGTCCTGCGAGCGGCAGGCGGCGATCCGCATCGACCGCACGCCGGAGAGGAGGGGCCCTCGGCGGGTGGCGGGCTGTCGGAGGGAGCAGCGGACGCGCGGTCATCCCCGAGGCGCACCGGACGCGACTCCCGGACGACGCACCGGACTCCTCCGGCCCGGGACTCTGGCAGAACGCCGCCGAGCCTCTGCTCCCGGCGCCCGTCCCGCCCAAGGAGACCTTCGTGAACCGCGCCCTCGCTTCCGCCGCCGCCTCAGCCCTCGTCGTCGTCGACGTCGTCCAGCGCGCCGCTGACGCCCGATGACCGGCTCCGGGAAGCCGGCCGGCGATCAGGCTCCGCTCCGCCTCGCGCTCGTGCACGTCGACTTCTGGTCGGCCGTGAAGCTCTCGTTCCTGCTCGGCCTCGCGCTCGCGATACTCGGCCTCGTCGCCGTCCTGGTCGCCCATCCGCTGCTCGTGCACTCGGACCTCTTCACCCAGGCCGACACGCTCCTCGGGCAGGTCGTCGGCGATCAGATCGACCTCGACGCGATCCTCTCGCTGCCGAACGTGCTGGGCTTCGCGCTCGTCGGAGCCGTGCTGAACACCGTCGTCGCCACCGCCCTGGGCGGGGTGGGGGCGCTGCTCTTCGGATCCGCCGCCGCCCTCGCGGGCGGGCTCCCGGTCGGCCTCGCTCGGCAGTGAGGGGCTCCGCTCCGACTAGGCCGCGAGCCCTCCCTCGGGAACCGGGGACGGACGGTCGTCACCGAGGAGCGGCGCCTGCTCGGGCTCAGCGGCGACGACCATGTCGCGCCCGGACGCGGGGGTGAGGAGCTCGCGCAGCCAGAGGCGGTTCACGGCGTGCAGACGGGGATGATCGAAGCGGTATTCCAGCACCGCGTTCGGCTGCACGAGGATCGCGTGCGAGCGCGGCTCCGACTCCTGCAGCGTCCTCCAGGTCAAGCGGAACGGCTGCCCCTGCTCCATCCGCGCGCGCACGGCGATCCGCACGTTCGCGAGCGTCCGGTCCTCGAACTCGATCCGGCGCCGCCAGGCGCCGAAGATCAGCACTCCCACGGGGGCTCTCCCCATCGTGTCGGTCGAGCAGCCCGCAGAACGGCGGGGGCGGCGGGCGCGAGGCTCGCAGGGCCGGACCGCCATCGGACGGTCCTGTCGTGGGGACCGGAGTAGAGGTGGGTCCGAGGCTGGTCCCTTCCCGGAGGTGTGCGGACGGAGTGCGCTCCCGCGTCAGTCGGCGAAGATCGCGCCGACCGGCTCGCGCTTCTCGGCCTGGAAGCGGTCCTCGGCGCGGCCGAGAGCCCAGTAGGCCGAGAGCGAGAGCGCCCGGCGCTCCACGCCCCACTCGTCCTGCAGGAGGGCGCGCAGCTGCTTCATCGCGGTGCGCTCGCCGTGCGCGAAGACCTCGAGCACGCCCTCGGGCCTCGGCTCGGCCCGGACGGCCGCGACCAGCGCCCGGCCGGCCTCGAGACCGCCGCGGTGCAGCCAGCGCACCTCCACTCCGGCCGGAGCGGGAAGCGCGAGCTCGTCGGCGGCCGAGTCGACCTCTATCAGGACCAGGCCGCGCGCGTGCGCGGACATCCCCTCGAGGGCGGAGGCGATCGCCGGCAGAGCGGAGTCGTCGCCGAGCAGCAGGTGCACGACCTCGGGGTCGGCGCTCGGCGACCAGGCGCCGCCGGGCGCGGAGAGCGCGATCCGGTCGCCGGGAGCCGCGGCGAGCGCCCACGGTCCCGCCACCCCTTCATCGCCGTGCACGACGAAGTCGACGGTGATCGAGCGCCGCTCGAGGTCGACCGAGCGGACGGTGTAGGTGCGGCGCACGGGCAGCTGCTCGGGGGCGACGCTCGCCCGGAGCGCGTCGAGGTCGAAGGGCGGCTGGAGGTCGGAGCCGCGCGGCGGGAGCAGGAGCTTCACGTAGCGGTCGGTCGCGGCGAGGCGCTCGGGGTCGGACTCGGCGAGGAACGCGTCGAGCCCGTCGCCGCCGAGGTGCACGCGGACCAGGTGGCCGGTGAGGCGCTCGGTCCGCAGCACGGTGAGCACGTGCTGGCTGCGGGCACGGCGCGGGCGGTCGGGGGACGGGGCGGCGTCGGTCATCCGTCCAGCATGCCTGGTCGTGCTCGGTGGGGGCCGAGCGCAGGCCGCTCGCGCGCGGGCGCCGAGGGGTCACGATCGGTCGCTTCGGGAGGGAGGAAGGAGCCGTTCGTGACGCATCGGAGCAGGCCGATGCGAGGCCGGGACGTCGCGGCGGTGCCGAGCGCGAGGCGGCGGCGCGGGCGCGCGTACGGACGAGTGGGCGCCGAGGGGTCACGAACGGTTGCTTCGGGAGGACGGAAGGAGCCGTTCGCGACGCATCGGAGCAGGCCGGGACGTCGCGGCGGCGCCGAGCGCGAGGCGGCGGCGCGGGCGCGCGTACGGACGAACGGGCGCCGAGGGGTCGCGAACGGTCGCTTCGGGAGGACGGAAGGAGCCGTTCG
>NZ_PSVA01000020.1:32937-70176 GCF_002932155.1 Rathayibacter sp. AY1F9
GCGGCGCCGAGCGCGAGGCGGCGGCGCGGGCGCGCGTACGGACGAACGGGCGCCGAGGGGTCACGGACGGTCGCTTCGGGAGGACGGAAGGAGCCGTTCGCGACGCATCGGAGCAGGCCGGGACGTCGCGGCGGCGCCGAGCGCGAGGCGGCGGCGCGGGCGCGCGTACGGACGAACGGGCGCCGAGGGGTCGCGAACGGTCGCTTCGGGAGGACGGAAGGAGCCGTTCGTGCCGCATCGGAGCAGGCCGAGGGCACGGACGGGGCATCGCGGCGGGGATCCGCGCGAGGCGGCGGCGCGGGCGGGCGCTGATCCGTCGCTCACGGCCTGCGGAGGAGCGCAGGACGGGCCGTCCGCGACGGATCGGAGCGGGCCGGGCGCGACTGGGCGCCGCATGCGGAGCGAGCGCGGGCCTGCCGGAGGGCGCCGGGCGTCGATCCGTCACGAACGGCCCGTGCGGGAGGACGGAACGGGCCGTCAGCGACGGATCGGAGCGGGCGGCCGGAGGCCGGGCCGACGGAGCGGAGCGGACAGCAGCGCCCGTCGGCGGAGCGGGCGGCGCCGCGGCCGGTCAGCGACGGGTGGGAGCGGGCCGCCGGAGGCCCGGACCGACGGAGCGGAGCGGACAGCAGCGCACGCGGGCGGGGCGGGCGGCGCCGCGGCCGGTCAGCGACGGCTGGGAGCGGGCGGCCGGAGGCCCCGGCCGACGGAGGGGAGCGGACAGCAGCGCACGTCGGCGGAGCGGGTGGCGCCCCGGCCGACGGCCCGGCGGACGGCCCGGCGGGCGGCCGGTGGCGCGAGGTGCGCTCGCGCGGGGCGCGGCGGCGGGGGCGCGCCTACTCTCGCGGGATGACTGCGACGGCTCCGCGACTCCGGCACGACCGACTGGTCGCCCCCGACGTGCTGCGCGGAGTGGCGGTGGCTGCCATGCTCGTCGCGCACGCGATGCCGCTCGTGCCGAGCGCGCGCACGGGAGTGGTCGGGTTCCTGGCGTGGAACGTCAACGATCTCGCGTCGCCGCTGTTCGCGCTGGTGATGGGGATGTCGGCGGCCCTGGTGCTCGCGCGGCCCGGTGCCTCGCCCGGGCGGGTGCTGCTGCGGAACGCGATCCGCGGCGCGGTGCTCGTGGCGCTCGGCGTCTGGCTCGAGACCTGGGGCAGCTGGATCGCGATCGTGCTGCAGTACCTCGGCGTCGTGCTCGTGCTCGGCACGCCGCTGCTGCTCGTCCGCTCCCGGACGATCGCCGCGCTGGCCGCTGTGCTCGCGCTCGCCGCCGGGCCCGTGAACGCCGCGGTCGCCGCCGCCGCATCCGGCTCTCCGCTCGCCCTCTGGCTCTTCACCGGGCCGAGCTACCGCGCGACCAACCTGCTCCCCTTCTTCCTCCTCGGAGCCCTGCTGCTGCGGCACGGCGCGCAGCGCGACCGGCTGCTGCCGGTGCTCGCGGCGGTCGCGGTCGTCGCGTACCCGGTGCGGCCGCTGGTCGCGCTCCTGCTCGGCGTGGAGTCGCCCTCCGGCAGCCTCCCGGACACCCTGCACGACCTCGGGCTCGTGCTCCTGGCCTACGTCGCGGTGGTGCTGTCGACCACGTCGCGCTCCCCCGCTGTCCAGCGGCTGCTGGTGCCGCTCCGGGCGATCGGCACGCTCGCGCTCTCGGTCTACGTGCTGCAGGTGGCTCTCGTCGCAGCGCTCGCGCGGGCGGGCCTCGGCTACTCCGCCGACACTCCGCTCGCCGCTCTCGCCCTCGTGCTCGGTTTGTGCACGGCCGCCGTGCTGTGGTGGCGGTTCCTCGGTGCCGGCCCCGTCGAGCGGCTGACGGCGCGGCTCACCGGGCTCGTGCCGCGCTGAGCCCCCGGCGGCCCGGACGAAGCCCGCTGCGGCCCGCGGCGAGCTCGCCTGAGCTCGCGTCGGGCCGCAGCGACCTCGGCTGAGCCCCCGACGCCCGACGGCCCGTACCCGGGCGCAGGCCGCCGGGCGTCCCCTCCCTCAGCGCGCGAGCGCCGACGCCTCCTTCGCGAGGGCCGGGCCGTGCGCCGCGAGCACCAGGTCGCGCACCGCGGTGGCCGGGAGCGACGCGGCTCCGGCCGGCAGCAGGTCCGCGTCCGAGGCCAGCACGAGCGGAGTGTCCGACGACGAGGACGGCAGCCTCCCGTGCGTGCCGCGCACGAGCGACGCGTCCAGGGGCACCAGGTTCATCGCGTAGCGCAGCCCCAGTGCCTTCTTGGCCAGGTTGCCCGCCGCCTTCGCCTTCACCAGCGGGTCGGCCGGATCGAAGAAGAGCTCGGCCGGGTCGTAGCCGGGCTTGCGGTGGATGTCGACGCCGCGGGCGAAGTCGGGCGCGCGGTCGTCGTCGAGCCAGTAGTAGTAGGTGAACCACGCCCCCGGCCGGGCGACCACGACGAACTCGCCCGAGCGCTCGTGGTCGAGGCCGTAGCGGGCCTGCGCCTCCCGGTCGAGCACCTCGTCGACGCCGTCGAGCCCCTCGAGGATCGAGCGCACCCGCGGCAGGTCCGCCGCGTCCTGCACGTAGACGTGCGCGACCTGGTGGTCGGCGACGGCGAACGCGCGCGACGTCCACGGGTCCAGCTGCTCGCGGCCGTCCTGCACGTAGACCTCGAGCAGGCCCTCGCGGCGGAGCGCCCGGTTCACGTCGACCGGAGTGTCGGCGTCGGCGATCCCGTACTCGGCGACCACGATCACCGACGCGCCCAGCGCCTCCGCGTCGTCGAGCAGCGGAGCGAGCACCACGTCGAGCTCCGACGCGGCCCGGCGCGCCTCGGGCGAGTCCGGTCCGAAGCGCTGGAGGTCGTAGTCGAGGTGCGGCAGGTACGCCGTGGTCAGCTCGGGCGGGCCGGAGCCGTCGCCCGCCAGCACATGCCGGGTCGCGTCGACCATCCACTGGGTCGAGCGGAGCGACGCGGTCGGCCCCCAGTACTGGAACAGCGGGAAGGCGCCGAAGCGCGAGACCAGCTCGTCGTGCAGCGCCGGCGGGCGCACGTACGCGTCCGGCGACTTGCGGCCGTCGGCGTGGTAGATCGGGCGCGGAGTGACGGTGACGTCGGTCGTCGCCCCCATCGCGTACCACCAGCCGATGTTGGCCGCGCGGTACGGCTCCCCGCTCAGCCGGCGCGCGGTCTCCCAGACCTTCTCTCCCGTGACCAGGCGGTTGTGCTGGCGCCACAGGTGCACCTCGCCGAGGTCGCGGAAGTACCAGCCGTTGCCGACGATCCCGTGCTGCGCGGGCATCGAGCCGGTGAGCATGGTCGACTGCACGCTGCAGGTGACCGCGGGCAGGACCGTGTCCAGCGGCAGGCGCCCGCCCGCGCGGGCCAGCCGAGAGAGGCGGGGCATGTCGGCGAGCGCCGTCGAGGTCAGCCCGACCACGTCGAGCAGCAGCACGGGCCTCACAGCGCCGCCGCCTGCGGGAGGAGGGGCGCCAGCAGCGCCTCTCGGGAGGCGGGCGTGAGCAGGTGCGCGGCCGCCCAGGCGAGCTCGGCGCCGATGCCCGTCGAGAGGTCGCTCGGGGCGTCGGCGAGCACCGACCAGGTGTAGGTCTCGACGTCGAGGTGGATCTCGTCGTACGGCCAGGCGGCGTCGACCGCCGAGACCGCCTCCGCCAGGACGGCAGTGGTGGCCGAGAGCGGCGCCTCCGGCCGGTGGTGCAGCGGCACGTGGAAGTGCACGCGCCACGGGCCGGTGCCGGGGAGCGTGTCCAGCGCCTCGGGCAGGTCGTCGACGCGGAGCACCCCGTCGATCCCGTTCTCGCGGGTCTGGTGCAGGTAGCGCTTCTCGACGAACGGCGTGAGCGCGGCGCGGCCCGAGGGGTCCTCCAGGTGGAGCGCGGCCGAGGCCTGCACCTTGACCACGCGCAGACCCGCGTCGCGGATGCGGCGGACGGCCGAGACCGGGTCGGCGAAGGAGACGGCGAGGTGGCAGGTGTCGAGGCACAAGCCCACGTACGCCGGGTCGACCACTCCGATCCGCGGGTGCAGCCAGTCGACGACGTCGTCCACGGTGTCGAGGATGCAGCCGGGCTCGGGCTCGATCGCCAGGCGGATCGCGTGGCCCGTGGAGCGGCGAAGGTCGCGCAGCTCCTCGACGAGCCGGGCGAGGTTCCGGCAGGCGGCCTCGTCCTGCTCCCGTCCCCAGCCCTCGCGCCAGCCCAGCGGCAGCGTCGAGATGCTGCCGTCGGCGCCGGCGGGCAGCAGGTCGGCCAGGATCCGCGCGCAGTCGATCGTGTACTGCAGGCGCTCCGGCGTGGTCCAGTCGGGGCGGTAGACGTCGAGCTTCACGACCTCGGCGTGGAACGCGGCGTACGGGAACGCGTTGAGCGTGCGCACCTCCAGGCCGTTGCGCTGCAGGGCCGCGCGGAGGACGGCGCGGTCCTCGGCGCTGGCGACCAGGCGGGCCGCGAGGTCGCGCGGGATCCACAGGCCGACTCCGACCAGGGCGAGCCCGGCGGCCACGCGCGCGGGTCCGGCGTAGACGTCGAGCTGGCGGACGACTCCGGCCAGGTCCTCGGCGGGATGGACGTTGGTGCAGTAGGAGAGGTGCATCACACGACCTCCGCCACGCGCGGCGCGCCCCGGAGCACGGAGTTGCCCTCGAAGGTGCGGCCGGCCGACTCCTGCACGTCGAAGCCCGCGACGGGCGAGAGGTCCAGGCGTCCGCTCTGCCCGTAGAACTCGACCGGGTTCTGCCAGAGCAGCCGGTCCACGTCGCCCGCGCTGAAGCCGGCGACGAGGAGGAGGCGGCCGGTCTTCGCGGTCGTGAGCGGGTCGGAGCGGCCCCAGTCGGCGGCGGAGTTGACCAGCACGCGGTCCAGCCCGATCCGCTCGACCAGCGTCACCAGGCGGGTCTCGTCCATCTTCGTGTCGGGGTAGATGGAGAAGCCCATCCAGCAGCCGGAGTCGCGGACCGCGTCGACGGTGACCTCGTTGAGGTGGTCGACGAGGACCCGCCCGGGCTCGAGACCCGAGTCGGCGACGACCTCGAGTGTGCGGCGGGTGCCCGACTCCTTGTCGCGGTGCGGCGTGTGCACCATCGCGGGGAGGCCGTGCTCGCCGGCGAGCTCGAGCTGCTGGCGGAAGACCTGGTCCTCCTCGGGGGTGAGCGAGTCGTAGCCGGTCTCGCCGACCGCGACGACGCCGTCCTTGGCGAGGTAGCGGTCGAGCTCGGGCAGGACCGCCCGGCAGCGCGGGTCGTTCGCCTCCTTCGGGTTGAGCCCGATGGTGCAGTGGTGGCGGATGCCGAACTGCGCGGCGCGGAAGCGCTCCCAGCCGATCAGGGCGTCGAAGTAGTCCGTGAACGAGCCGACGTTCGTGCGCGGCTGTCCGAGCCAGAAGGAGGGTTCGACGACCGCGCGGACGCCGGCGTCGAACATCGCCTGGTAGTCGTCGGTGGTGCGGGAGGTCATGTGGATGTGCGGGTCGAAGATGCGCATCGTCGCGCCTTTCTCATCGGTGGTGGTGCCCCGCGGTCGGGGCGGCGTTCGGGGGCGGTCAGCTCGGCAGGAGCACCGCCAGATCGTCCGGGAGCGGGCGCCCGGCCGCGCGGCGCTCGTCGGCGAAGCGGCCGGCCATCGCGCGCAGCTCGGCGTCGCTGCGCTCCTCCAGCCCGGCGACCGCCGCGAGCGGGACGCCGAGGAAGACGAGCTTGAGCACCCCGTGCCGCCAGGCGTGCGGGTCGAGGTGGCGGCGGGCGAAGGAGCCCATCGCCGCGGCGACGAGCCGGGTGTCGTTGGCGCGCAGGGCGTCGGCGGTCAGCTCGAGGCCGGCGAGGGTCGTCGCCGGTCCCGGGTCGCCGAGGGCGTTCAGCCCGGCCAGCACTCCGCGGCGCTCGGCGCCGTCCCCGCCGCGGTAGAGGCGGAGGAGGAGAGCGGCCAGGTCGTCGTCGCCGAGCGCCTGCGCCGCGGCCTGCACCAGGGCGGCGCGGGCCGCGTCGTCGTGCGTGCCGTGGACGAGGCCGTGCGGGTCCTCGGCGGGCCGGAGCGGCTCGCGTCCGGCCTCGCGGCCCGCGGCGGGGAAGAAGCGCTCGATCCGCGACGGGCGCTCGAGGACGGCGGAACGGGCGGCCGCGGTCCACGGGTGCCCGGCGTGCGACGAGGCGCCGCCGAGCGCCTCCTCCATCGCCGCGAGGCTCGCCACAGCCAGGCGGGGCGCGTCGTGCGAGTGCCGGGGCAGCTCGACGGCGGCGATCCCGCGGTAGCCGATCTCGGCGAGGGTCGCGAAGGCGGCCGCGAGGTCGAGCGATCCGGTGCCGAGCTCGAGGTGCTCGTGCCGCTCCGGGAGCATGTCGTCGACCTGCACGTTCAGCAGCAGGTCCCCGGCGCTGCGGAGGGCTCCGACCACGCCGTCCGGCTCCACCACGACGCAGTGGCCGAGGTCGACCGTCAGCCCGACCGACTCCGGGTCACCGAGCTCGCGGCGCAGCAGCAGCGCGTCGGCCACCGTCTCCACCAGCATCCCCGGCTCGGGCTCGACGGCCAGCCGCACGCCGTGGCGCTCGGCCGTCGCGACGACGCCGCGCATCCGCTCGACGAGCAGCCGCCAGGCCGCGGCCGCATCCGCGCCCGCCGGCACGACCCCCGACCAGAGGGAGACGGCGTCGGCGCCCAGCAGCGCGGCGATCTCGATCGCGCGCTCGAGGAAGCGGACCCGGGGGCCGGCCTCCTCGTCGACCAGCGTGGGGCGGTGCTTCGCGAACGGGTCGAGCAGGTACCGCGCGCCCGTCTCGACGACCACGCGCAGGCCCAGCTCGTCGAGCCGCGACCGGAGCGCCAGCGTCCGCTCGCGCCAGTCGGCTGCGAAGGGATCGAGGTGCGGGTGCCCGAGGGTGAGCGCGACGGCGCGGTACCCCGCGGCGTGGATCACCGTGAGCGCGTCGTCGAGGGTGTGGTCGGCGAAGCCGTTGGTGCCGTAGCCGAGGACGGGTCCGGTGGCGCTCATGTGATGTCCGCCGTCCGCGGGCGGCGGAGCAGGAGGGAGCCGAGCGCGTCGAGCGCGAGCAGCGCCGCCCCCAGCTCGGGACGCTTCAGACCGGCGAGCGCGGCCTGCAGCGGGATCATCCCGGTGATGCCCGCGCGGGTGGCCGTCCGCGCGGCCGCGGCCGTCGGCGTCCGCACGGCCTGCAGCTGCGCGGTGAGCACGAGCAGGAGCCAGCGCCCGAGGCCCGCGGCGACGACCGCGGCGGGGGCGGCCCGGCGCTCGGCCAGAGCGCCGGCCGCGGTGGACAGCGCGATCGCCGCGGTGCCGGCCGAGACCGCTCCCGCCGCGACCGGGGTGGTGCCGTGCACCTCGCCGCGCGAGAGCACGGTGACGCCGAGCGTGTGCGCGGCCACGGCGGCGGAGGCGGGGGCCGCCGCGCGCACGCCGTCGACGCCCGCGCCGAGCAGCACGTCGAGACCGCGGCAGGCCGCCATCACGACCGGGCCCAGCGGAGTCGGCTTCGCGAGCAGGTCGTACGACCAGATCCCGGCCGCGAGCGGCAGCGAGAGCGCGAGCGAGCGCCGCCCGTCCACGACGGCCGCCACGACGATCCCCGCCGCGGTCAGCGCGGCCGCCGTGCCCAGCGCCGCCGAGCGCCGGATGCGCCCCGAGGGGATCGGCCGCTCGGGCCGCTCCCGGGCGTCGAGCTCGGCGTCCGCGTAGTCGTTGAGCGCCATGCCCGCCGAGTAGAGCAGCGCCGAGGACAGCGGGAGCGCGACCGTGCGCGCTCCCACTCCGCGGCCCGCCCACGCTCCGCCCGCGACGGTGTCGCCGATCACGGTGAGCGCGGCCTTCGCGCGGACGAGCTCGAGGTAGTCGCGCAGCTCAGCCATCGCTCCGCGTCCCGCTCGTCACCGGGGTGCGGCGCTCGGCGACGAGCGCGCCGGTGCGGGCGGACCAGGCCACCAGCTCCGCGGTCTGCTCGGCGAAGCCGTGCACGTCGCTGCCCCACGGGTCCTTGAAGAAGAAGCCGAGCTCGCCGACCGGGCCCGAGACGCCGGCCTCGTCCGCGAGCGCCAGCAGGCGGGCGAGGTCGAGGATCAGCGGCGCCGCGAGGGCCGAGTCGTACGCCGACCAGATCGTCTGCACCGTGATCCGCGAGCCGAGGAAGCCCTCCGCGTGCACGTGGTCCCAGGCGGTCTTGACGTCGCCGAGGTCCGGGACGTTGTCGATGTGGAGCGGAGTGACGACGTCGTCGCCGAGGAGGCTGCGGAGTCCGCGGTTCTTCGAGACGAGCTTCGAGCGCACCGCCTCCGGGTCGGCGAGGGTCTGCCCGTCGCCGCCGCCGAGGAGGTTCGCGCCCGCCCACGAGAGCACGCGCATCCCGCGCGCCGTGAACATCGGCGCGAGCACGCTGCGGAGCAGGGTCTCCCCCGTCTTGCCGTCCTGGCCGGCGATCGGGATCCCGGCCTCGGCGGCCCACTCCTCCAGGGCCGGCAGAGCCAGCGCGGTCGAGGGAGTGAAGCAGGCGTAGGCCGCGCCCGCGACGACGGCCGAGAGGGCGGCGATCGAGCTCGGCGGCAGGAGGCGCTCGCCCGGACGCGCCAGGGCGGCGCGCAGAGCGGCGAGGTCGTGGAACTCGGGACGGTCGGCCGGCAGCACCTCGGTCGAGGCGACGTCGATCACGACGACCCGGGCGAGGCCGTGGCGCTCGCGGAAGGCGACGATGTCGGCGGCCCGGCGGTCGATCTCCTCCTGCTGCGACGCGGCGTCGGCGGGGGCGAGGCGGATCTCGGCGTCGGTCGCGTCGATCCGGTCGGCCACCTCGGCGACGACCGAGGTCGGGAACATGCCGCCGGCCGCGAGGCCCGTGGCCTTCTCGAGCAGCGGGGTCGGCGAGACGTCGTGGCCGCCGATGACGATGTCGGCGAACCCGGCGAGCGGGACGTCCTCGAAGGCGGGGGTCGCGGTGGCGCAGCCCGAGCTGGGCGCGGCTCCGGCGGCGATGGCGTGCAGGCCCACGGCGGCCGTGGTGGCGACGCTGCCCCGGGCCCCGATCAGCCAGAGGCCGATGCGCCCGCTCGATCGGGGGGCGCCTGTGGTGGTGGTGTCGGACGAGGTCATCGTTCTCTCCTGTCTGGAAGGGCTGGCTGAGCGGCGATCGTCGGGGCGCACCCGGGCGATCGGAGTGGGGAGGGGCCTCGGCCGGGCGCGCGTCGCGCCTCCGGCCGGCCGTGTTGCGCAGGAACCGCACGCAGGGCCCGCCGAGATTGCGCGACCGTGCGTCGACTGGTTTCCTCAGGTGTGCTGTCCCCCGAACCCGTCCTCCGGGCCGAGAGAAGGAGCTGAGCGTGGCCGAGCGCGCGGGTACCGCGACCGGCGACATGCTGAGGCTGTTCGCCGACGGTCGGCCGCGCACCCGCGCCGAGCTGGTCGAGGAGACGGGCCTCGCGCGGACCGCGGTGATGACGCGCCTGGAGCAGTTCTTCGAGCTCGGACTGATCGCGCACCTCGACCGCGCTCCGTCGACCGGCGGCCGTCCGTCCGCGCGCCTCGTCTTCGACCCGGCCGTCCGCTCGCTCCTGGCCATCGACCTGGGCGCGGCGCACTCGACCATCGCGCTGACCGACTTCGACGGCCGCATCATCGCCGAGCGCCGCGAGGAGCTCGACATCGCGCAGGGCCCCGTGGCGGTGCTCGGGCACGCGCTCGACGTCTGCGACGGGATCCTCGCCGCGGCCGGGGTCGACCGCACCGCCCTCGCGGGCATCGGGGTCGGCGTGCCCGGCCCGGTGGAGCACGCGAGCGGCCGCCCGGTGCGCCCGCCGATCATGCCCGGCTGGGACGGCTTCGACATCCCCGCCTTCGTGCGCCGGCGCTACGACACCACGGTGCTCGTCGACAACGACGTGAACCTGCTGGCGCTCGGTGAGCGGGCCTCGCGCTTCCCGCACGCCCTCGACCTGATGTTCGTGAAGGTCGGCACCGGCATCGGCGCGGGCATCGTCTCGTCCGGGCTGCTCCAGCGCGGAGCCCTCGGCTCCGCGGGTGATCTCGGCCACGTCCAGGTGCCGCGCACGGCCCCGGCCGCGGCGGGCGGTCAGGAGGGGGACCTCGAGGCGGTCGCGGGCGGCTCCGCTCTGGCCGCCGGGCTCGCCCGGGCGGGCCGCGACGTGCAGTCGGTGCGCGAGCTGATCGACCTGCTGAAGGTGCGCGATCCCGAGGCCGTCGAGGCGGCGCGGATCGCGGGACTGCAGCTCGGCGAGGTGCTGGCCACCTGCGTGAGCCTGCTGAACCCCTCCGTCATCGTGCTGGGCGGCGCGGTCGCCCTCGCCAGCCCGGAGATCCTGACGGCCGTGCGCTCGGTGATCGACGAGCGCTCCCTCCCCCTCGCGACGCAGCGGCTCGACGTCGTGACCGCCGAGCTGGGCGGCAGCGGGGGCGTGCGCGGTGCCGCGCTGATGCTGCGCGGGCACCTGCTCAGCCCCGCCGTGGTGGACGGCTTCCTCGAGCAGCTGCGCGCCGAGGGGCGGGCGGTCCGCTAGAGCGGCGGCCGCGCACCCGGAGGCGGCGGGCCGCGCCGGCGCGATCCCCCGCGGACCGCGCCGGCCGCACCCGGTCAGGAGCGGACCTCCGCGCGGTCGGCGTCCTCCGGCTGGGCGCCGAGAGCGGCGGCGACGGCGGCGTCGATGCGCGCCTGCTCCCCCGCGGCCCGGCGGCGGCGGCGGACGACGGTCAGCACGATGAGCCCGATGAGCAGGGCGAGGAGGAGCACGGCGCTCCACGGCACGGCCGCGGCCGAGGTCTCGGCGGTGGCGACCGGCACGTCGGGGACGACGACGGCGGAGTCGGCCTGCGCGGCCTGGTCGGCGGTGACGACGGTGCCCGAGAGCGCGGCGCGGGCGGTCGCGACGAAGAGCGGCCAGACTCCGGCGACGGTCACGGTGCGCGAGACGGAGGTTCCGGGGAGGAGCTCGGGCAGCGGCTCCGGGTCGGTCATGGACACCGGCGCGAGGCCGAAGAGGCCGGCGACGCTGATCTCGGCGCCCGGCGCGATACGGGTGTTGCCCGCGTTGGTCACGGTGTAGTCGACGGTCGCGGAGCCGGGGGCGAAGGGGTTCCAGCCGCCCTCGTACGAGACGGCGAGGCCGTCGATCGACAGGCGCGGGGCGAGCTCGCCGCCGACGCGGAGGTACATGCGCGAGCCCAGGCGCCGGTCGACCGAGACTCCGGTCTCGCCCTGCACCAGGATCGAGGAGACGACGCCCGCGGCGTAGTCGCCCGGGGTCACGTCGTCGGGGACGACGACCTCGAACGGGACCTGCACGCTCTCGCCGGCGGGCACGGTGACCTCGGGCTCGGGGAACGCGATCCAGCTGCCGAGCTGCGTCGAGGGCTCCGCGGCGGGGAGCAGGTCGAGCTGGCCGGCCTCGGTGATGAAGCCGTCGGAGCCGTAGACGCGGAACGTCTGCTCCTCGTCGTCGTAGTTGGAGACGATCAGGGCGTCGCTGAGGCGTCCGCCGGGATCGAGGGCGTACGCGTAGTTCGGCCGCTCGCTGCCCTGCTCGGTGTCGGCGGGGCGCACCCCCCAGGTGACCGGCGTGGAGGCGGGGTCCGCCTCCTGGGCACCCGCCTGAGCCGAGAGGCCGCCGGCTGCGAGGAGCGTCATCAGCAGCAGGGCGGCGGTGGTGCGGGAGGTGCGTGGCATGAGCGACATCGATCAGGCTTCCGTTGCAAGGGGGGATGCCTCCCCGCGGGACGCCGCTCCGGTGCGCGGCACGCCGAGCGGGGCGGACCGGAGTGGCGTCTCGCGGGGAGACGGGGGGAGGGTGGGGCGGCCCGGAGGCCGCCCCACCGGTGCTAGCCGAGCGCGGTGAGCGTCAGCGTCGCGGTGTAGGTGCCGGTTCCGACCGAGAGCGGGAGCTTCAGGTCGAGGTCGGCGCCCAGGACCGAGGATCCGGTCGGGTGCTGCGCCGCGGCGGAGCCGAGGACGCGGGGCGTGGCGAGGCCGTTGCCCGAGTCGAACCCGGAGGGGACGGCTGCGCCCGCGACGGCACCGCCGGTGTTCTCCAGGACCTCGGGGGTCCAGCCGAGGTGCTTGCCCGAGAACGTCTTCTCGCCGGAGCGGAAGTCGCTCAGCTGGCCGGTGACCGACCAGGCCGGGCCGTTGAGGCGGGTGTCGGTCACGCGGACCGGCACGAGCTCACCGGAGGCGGCGAAGTGGTCGCCCTGCTCCTCGGCGACGCCGAGGTTCACCAGGTTGCTGGTGCCCTCGAGCGTCCAGGTCAGCTCGCCCTTGTTGGCCTCGGGGACGATGACGGCCACGGCCTGGTCGCCGGCCGCCGCAGCGCCCGCCGCCGTTCCCGTGAAGGTGCCGTCGACTCCGGCGGCGGTGTTGCCCGCGCCGAAGTTGACCGCCGGCGCGTTGTCGGTGAGCGCGATGCGCCCGCTGACCGTCGAGCCCGCGAGCTGGACGTTGCCGGAGTTGCCCGAGAGCGTGAGGTTCCCGCCCACCGTGTTGCCGAGGGCCGAGGCCGAGCCGTCCTCGTTCGCGCCCAGGAGGACGCCGCGCGAGGAGCCGGTGACGGCGAGCGAGCCGCCGACGATGGCGCCCTGCACGTTCACGCCGAAGTCGCTGCCGGCGAAGGTGGCGTCGCCGCCGACGCTGGTGCGGTCGACGTCGACGTAGTTCGCCGCGTCGGTGCTGACCGAGCCGTCGACCGAGAGGTCGCTGAACTCGACGTCGATCCCGCCGGCCTCGACCATGCCGCCGACCGTGAGGTCGCGCAGGTAGAGGAAGCCGTTGCGGCTGCCGTCCGAGAACGACACGACGTCTCCGCCGACGCTGGTGCCGTCGATCGAGATGCCGTACGCGTCGGTGCCGATGACGTCGCCGCCGATGGTCGCCGAGGTGGCGTCCAGCCAGGCGTCGTCGCCGACGATGACGTTGCCGGTGACGGTCACGTTGCCGAGCACGCAGGTCTGGCCCGCGCCGACGTTGAGGTCTCCGGTGATCGTCTGGTTCCCGAGCTCGGTGGTGCAGTCCGTCGTCGCCGCGAAGGCGGACGGTGCGGCGACCATCGCGAGGGAGGCGGCCGCGAGGACCGCCGTGGGCGTCTTCCACTTCATGGGGGTTCTCCTCGGTGCGCTCGTGCGCGTCGTGCTGGTGGTGGTGCTGTCGGTGCGGCGCGCGCGGCGCGGGGTGCGCTCAGCCACGGAGCGCAGCGATCGCGGAGTAGCTGCGGGAAGCGGCCTCGAGGGAGTTCCCCGTGCTCGGCGGCGTCGCCAGCGTGGGAGCGGTGTCCTGCTCCCAGACGCCGAAGCGCTGGCCGCGGTCGCGCAGCTCCGAGAGGAACGCCTGGTAGGGCAGGTTGCCCGCGCCGAACTCGACGATGTCGTAGCCGTTGGTGTTGGCGTTGTTCGTCTTGCCGTCCTTGAGGTGCAGGATCGGGTAGCGGCGCGGGTTGCGCTTGATGTAGTCGAGCGGCTCGAAGCCCGGGTAGAGCTTCTTGCCGACGTACGCCCAGTAGACGTCCATCTCGAGGTACACGTGACGCGGGTCGGTGTTGTCGTAGAAGAGGTCGTACAGGCGGGTCTTGGGGTCGTCCGTGGCGAACCCGAACTCACCGGCGTGGTTGTGCTGGTAGAGCTTCATGCCCGCGGCCGAGACCTGCTGGCCCCACTTGTTCCACTCCTCCGCCGCGGCGAGGTAGCCCGCCTTGGTGTTGACGTTGGTGGGCGCGTTGCCGGTGCCGAGGTGCGGCGTGCCGAGGATCTGCGCGATCTCGATCTGCTTGCCCAGCTCCGAGCGGAGGAGGTTGGTGCCGACGTGCGAGCCGACGGCGCGGAGGCCGTTGTCGTCGAGCAGCTGGCGGATCTGCTGCGGGGTGATCGCCCCGACGTTGCCCTGGGTGTACCCGGCGAACTCGATCTCGCTGTAGCCGATGCGGCCGAGCTCCTCGAAGACGGCCCGGAAGCCGAGCGACGAGACCTTGTCGCGGACGCTGAAGAGCTGGATGCCGATGCGGTTGATCGGGACCAGGCGCGTGGATCCGGACGAGGGCGCGGGGGCGGCCGTGGCGGGCGCCGCGAGGGCTCCCGCTCCGACGCCGACCGCGACGGTCGATGCGGCCAGGGCCGTCATCAGCGAGCGCCGGCTCATCGGCTTGGCCGTGATGGATGCGTGGTGGTGGTGCATCATTTCTCCTTCGAAATGGCAGATGGTGCAGGGGGTGGGGGGCCGGCCGGCCCGGTCGAGCCGGCCGGCCCCTGCGCGGTGGCTACTGCTGGACCGTGAGGTTCAGCAGCGCCGACGCGGCGTTGGTGTCCGCCGTGGCGGTGTGGGTGACGGTCAGCTTGTAGCTGCCCGCCGCGAGCTTCGGGAGCGTCACCACGACGTGCCCGTTCTCGTCGAGGGTCCCGGTGAGCATCGCGACGGTGGAGAGGTTCCTCTTCACCATCACGCTCACCTGACCGGTGCCGGCGACACCCGTCGAGGACTTCGCGTCGACCGTGACCTGCGCGCTGGCGCCCGGCTTGACCGGGTTGGGCGAGACGGTCGCGGTGAGCTCCGAGGCGGCCTTCGAGACGATCAGGCGGGCGGTGCCCTCCGAGGCCTTGAAGGTGGCGTCCGAGCCGTACGCCGCACGGAGGGTGTGGGTGCCGGCGCCGAGGGTCTTCGGCAGGGCGAAGGTCGCCTTGCCGTCCTTCAGCGTCGCGCGGCCCAGCTCGGTGGCGCCCTCGTAGAGGACGACCTCTCCGCCGGGGTTCCCATCCTGACCGGTGACCGTGACGGTCGCCTCGCCCGGTGCCCCGAAGGTCACGCGGGGAGCCGAGAGCGCCACGGTGGTGGTCGACGCGGCGGTCGGGGCGTTCGCCGCGGCCAGGTCGATCGTGAACTTCACCGTGCCGACCGCCGAGACGTTGCCGCCGGTGTCGGTGGCGCGGTACTGGATCGTCCGGGCGCCGTTCGTGGTGAACGGGACCGTGTACGCGCCGTTGACGGCGCGGACCGTGGTCCACGTCGTGCCGTTGTCGGCCGAGTACTGGACGGTGGAGAGCGCTCCGTTGTCCGTGGCGGTGAGGCCGAGGGTCACGGGCTTGTTGTAGACGCCGCCGACGCCCGCAGGCGCTGCCGGGTCGAGGGTCGCCGCGACGGTCGGAGCCGTCTTGTCACCGGCGCCGACACCCTGGAAGGTGAGGGAGTCGAGCGACAGGCCGCTGGGCGAGGTCACGTAGAGCGAGCCGGTGCCGCGGGGGACGTTGGTGCCGAAGGGGACGAGGACGTCCTTCCAGCCGGCTCCCGCGGGGATGGTCGCCGTTCCGAAGGGCGCTGCGTCGGCAGCGTTCCAGCGGAGGTCGACGGTGCCCTCACCGGTGGCGCGGACCACGACGCCGGTCAGGTTGGCGAAGTTCACCGGGTCCCAGCGCAGGAAGGATCCCGCACCGAGTCCGCTGACGGCGTTGCCGCCGCTGGCGGTGGTGTCCGCGTAGGGCAGGACGCCCTCACGGGCGGCGTGCTCCGCCTCCTGCGTCTTCGGGTTCAGCCGCAGCGTCGCCTCGGCCGCAGCCGGGGGCAGGCCGTTGAAGCCGCCGTCCGTGTAGGTCACGACGACGGTGCCGTACAGCAGCGCGCCGGGGCCGTGCTCGGGCGAGTCCTTGGACGTCGGGAACGCTCCCTTGGCACCGGTGCCGGTGACCTCGGGGTGGGCGTGCTCGTCGTGGCCGAGGCCGTAGGTCCAGCCCACGCGGCTGCTGACGATCTGGTCGCCGTCCTCAGCGTCCTTGCCGGTCACCTGGTAGGGGATCGCGTCGCCCCAGCTGAAGAACGAGCCGTTGCCGGGCGTCTGGATCTGGATCTGCGGCGCCTGGTTGCCGACCGAGATGACCCGCGAGGTCAGGCTGAACTTGCCCTTGGCGTCGGTGACGCGCAGACGGGCCGTGAACTGTCCGAGCTCGGTGTAGGTCTTCTTGACGGTCACTCCGGTGGCGTCGAAGGTGCCGTCGCCGTCGAAGTCCCAGTCGTAGGTGAGCGCGTCGCCCTCGGGGTCGGTCGATCCCTTGGCGTCGAACGTGACCTCGAGCGGGGTCTGCGAGGCGGACAGGGGGGTCGCGGTGAAGCGGGCCTGCGGCGCCTTGTTGCCCTCGGCGTAGTCGATCCGGTACAGGCCCGCGTCGGGGTTGGCGCGGAAGAATCCGTCGCCGTACTCGATCACGTACATCGACCCGTCGGGGCCGAACTCCATGTCCATCGGGTTGTCGTGGATCGGCTGCGCGGCCTGGCTGAGCGCCGCGTTGGGGAGGAAGTCCTCGATGTGCGTGACCGCGCGGTCCTCATCGAGCGTGAACGCCGCGATGTAGTCCTGCGAGAACTCGCCGAAGAAGGTCTTCTTGTCCCAGTACTCCGGGAACTTCGACGTCGAGGTGTTCTCCGCGTCGAAGTGGTACACCGGTCCGCCCATGGGGCCCTGGCCGGTGCTGGTCCCGAAGTTGACGAGCTCGTCGAACGGCTGGTCGCCGGGGTTGTCGCCGTAGTAGACGGTCGCCGCCTTGGCGTCCGGGATGTCGACGAGGCCGGTGTTCCAGCGCGAGTTGTTCTTCAGGTTCTCCGGGTCGAAGAAGCCGCGGGGCGTCGACGTCTCGAAGTTCCACTCGTTGTACGGCGCGTTCGGTCCGTGGACGTAGGGCCAGCCGGAGTTGTGCGGCTCGTCCAGTCCGGTCGCGTTCCACTCGACGAGGCCCATCGGGCCGCGGACGCCGTCGGCCGCAGCGGCCTTCGTGGCGTCGGGGCCGTAGTCGCCCCAGGAGAGGGTGTTCGTCTCGGCGTCGACGTCGATCTTGAACGGGTTGCGGACGCCCATCACGAAGATCTCGGGGCGGGTCTTCTCGGTTCCCACCGGGAAGAGGTTGCCGTCGGGGATCGTGTACGAGCCGTCCTCCTGCACGGTGATCCGGAGGATCTTGCCGCGGAGGTCGTTCGTGTTGCCGGCGCCGCGACGCGAGTCGAAGCCCGGGTTCATGCGGGGCGCGTCGTTGTTCGGCGCGAAGCCCGCGGCACCCGGAGCGCTCGCCGGCGTGTTGTCGCCGGTGGAGAGGTACAGGTTGCCGTCGGCGTCCCAGTCGAAGTCGGCACCCACGTGGCAGCACTGCCCGCGCTGGGTCTCGATGTCGATGATCTTCTGCTCGCTCGCGAGGTCGAGGCCCGAGCCGGTCCACTTGAACCGGGAGAGGCGGTTGATGCCCTTCCACTGGTCCCAGTAGCTGTCGGTCGCGCCCTCGGGCAGCATGTTCGGAGCCGCGCCGGTCGGGGTGTTCCCGGGGGGCGCGTAGACGAGGTAGACCCACTTGTTCTCGGCGAAGTCGGGGTCGATGCCGACGGACTGCAGCCCGTCCTCCGAGTTCTGGTACACGGGGATCGTGTTGACGACACGGGTGGTGCCGGTCTTGGGGTCGGTGTGGCGGATCTCGCCGTTCCGAGCGGTGTGGAGGACCGACTTGTCCGGGAGGACGGCCAGGTCGAGGGGCTCGCCGACGTTCTTCGTCAGCAGGACCTTCTCGTAGTTGCTCCAGTCGAGAGCGGATGCTCCGCCCTCGGAACCGTGGTCCACTCCGTCGTGGGCCGAGGCGGGCAGGCCGAGGGCGGTGAGTCCGGAGACCGTCACCATCCCGGCGATGCCGAGTGCGAGAAGACGCCTGATGCTTCTTCTCGAGGATCGCTTACCATTCATGCGTGATGTGATTCCTTCAATGAGGTGTTCATCGCAGAGGCCGGGTCCGTCGCTGTCCGCACGACTGAGCGGATCCGGTCTCCTCCTGTCCGGCCCTGGGGCCGGTGTCTTGCACTCCTCCTCCTCTCGCGGATGCCGGTGGCGCTGCGCTGCGGGTCGTCAGTGATCCCGGGGCGGCGCCGAGGTGGGGGCCGGCGCGGGATGGTTCCCGCGCCGACCCGGGCTGGTGGGGCCGATCAGGACTCGAAGGCCGAGGGCAGGTACTCGGAGACGTTGTCCTTGGTGACGACCGGCGCGAAGAGCTGGATCTGGCGCGGGACGCCGAGCGAGCTGGTGTCGGCCATCGACTTGTTCTGCTCGACGAGGCGGGCGAGCTTGATGCCGTCCGCGGCCTGGGTCGAGGGGTAGACGACCGTGGCCTTGACGACGGAGTCGTCGGCCTCGATCGCGCGCATCACGTTGGCCGATCCGGCGCCGCCGACGAAGAGGAACTCGTCGCGTCCGGCGGTGTCGATCGCCGCGAGGACGCCGACGCCCTGGTCGTCGTCGTGGTTCCAGATGGCGTCGATCTTCGGCGCGGCCTGGAGGAGGTTGGCCGCGGCCTGCTCTCCGCCCTGGACGGTGAAGTCGGCGGCGACGCGATTGTCCACGTCGAGTCCGCAGCCCTCGAGCGCGTCCGAGAAGCCCTGGCTGCGCTCCTGGGTCAGCGGGAGGGAGTCGATGCCGGCGATCTCGGCGACGACGGCGTCGGGGTTGTCGCCGAGCTCCTCGCAGATGTAGGTGCCGGCGCTGACGCCCATACCGTAGTTGTCGCCGAGGATGGTCGACCGGGCGGCGAAGGGGCTGGAGAACTCGCGGTCCACGTTGATGACGGTGATGCCCGCCTCCATCGCCTGGGTGGCGACCTGCGTGAGCGCCGCTCCGTCGATCGGCAGGAGCACGATCGCGTCGACTCCGTCGTTGATGAAGGTCTCGACCTGGCTGATCTGGAGGTTGACGTCGTTGGTGCCCTCCGCGGTGCGGAGCTCCACGTCGTCGTACTTCTCGGCCTCGGCGATGGCGGCGCGGCTGACCGCGCCCATCCAGCCGTGGTCGGCGGCGGGAGCGGTGAAGCCGATGACGACGTTGTCGCCGGAGGCGTCGTTGTCCGAGGCGGCCACGGCGGCGGCGGTCCCGCCGGAGGCGGCGTTGCCGGTCTCGACCGGGGCGTTCGAGATGCAGCCGGTGAGCATCAGCGCGACCGCGCCGAAGGCGACGCCGGCCGAGCCGAGTCGGGCGGTGCGGGAGAGGCGGCTGCGGGTGAAGGGGCGTGCGGGCATGGAAGTGATCTCCTTCGATCGATCCGAGGGGTCCGAGGGCACACGTGTCCTGCGGAGAGGTGACCTGAGTGGTCGGGTGGGTTGCTGTGTGTGGAGGAGCGGGGCCGGAGCCCCGGGGTCAGGACTTCCTGCCGCGGGCGGCGAACCGCTGCTGCAGCAGGACGGCGGCGACGATGATCGCGCCCTTCGCGACGGCCTGAGTCGAGGTCGACATGTTGTTCTGCGTGAACACGTTGGTCAGGGTCGTGAAGATGAGGACGCCGAACACGGTGCCGACGATGGTGCCGCGGCCGCCGGCCAGCAGCGTGCCTCCGACGACGACCGCCGCGATGGCGTCGAGCTCGTAGAGGAGGCCGTTGGTCGAGCTGCCGGCGGTGGTGCGGGCGAGCATCATGACGGCGGCGATGCCGGCGGTGAGCCCGGCGAGGCCGTAGACGTACATGGTGTGGCGGCGGACCTTGATGCCGGCGAGGCGGGCGGCCTCGGGGTTGCCGCCGACCGCGATGGTGCGGCGGCCGAAGGTGGTGCGGTTGAGCAGGATCCAGCCGGCGACGGCGACGACCACGAAGATCAGCACGAGCACCGGGATGCCGAGCACGTCGGCGCGGAATAAGTCGAGGAACGGCGTGACCGTGACGACCTGCGTCTGGCGGTTCGAGATCAGCTCGGCGAAGCCGCGGGCGGCGACGAGCATCGCCAGGGTCGCCATGAAGGCGACGACCCGGCCGTAGGCGATCAGCGCGCCGTTGATGAGGCCGCAGACGAGGCCGACGACGACCGCGGTGAGCACGATCACCAGCCAGGAGGTGTTCGCCGCGTAGTACTGGGTCGAGACCGTGCTCGCCCAGACCGTCGCGAGCCCCATCACGGAGCCGACCGAGAGGTCGATGCCGCCGGAGGTGATGACGAACGTCATGCCGATGCTCAGCACGCCGATGACGGCGGCGAGGCGGAGGATCGTGAGCACGTTGTCGACGCTGGCGAAGCGCTCCCCCGCGGTCGCGAATCCGACGATGCAGAGGATCACCAGCGCGAGCAGCAGCCCGACGTTGCGGCCGAGGGAGCCCTGCAGGAGGCGGGCCATCCCGGAGCGGGAGTCCTTCGAGGGCACGCCCCCGGAGGAGCCTCCCGTCGCGGCCGACGCGTGACGGGCGGCGTCCTCCTGCGGACCGCCGATCGACGGCGACGCGGTGTCGAGCTGTCCGCTCACGCTGCACTTCCTTCCATGACGAGATCGAGCACGCGGTGCTCGTCGATCGAATCGGCCGGGCCCTCGTGGACCACGGCGCCGTCGGAGATCACGAGCACTCGGTCGGAGAGTCCGAGGACCTCGCCGATCTCGCTGGAGACCACGAGCACGGCGGCGCCGTTGGTCGCGAGGTCCCTGATCAGGGTGTAGATCTCGGCCCGTGCGCCGACGTCGACCCCGCGGGTCGGCTCGTCGAGCAGCAGGACGCGGCAGCCGCGCACGAGCCAGCGGGCGAGGAGCGCCTTCTGCTGGTTGCCTCCGGAGAGGGTGCGGGCGTCGCGGTCGACCCCGGAGGGCCGCAGGTCGAGGGAGACCGCCTGCTCGGCCGCCGCCGCGCGCTCGGAGCGCTCGTCGAGGAAGCCCCGCTTGGCGAAGCGGTCGAAGGTCGAGAGGGTGATGTTGCGGTAGACCGGCTCGTCCAGGAGCAGGCCCTGGCTCTTGCGCTCCTCCGGGCAGAGGCCGATGCCGGCGTCGACCGCCGAGGTGACGGATCCGGCGCGCAGGCGCTTGCCCGCCACGCTGACCGTCCCGGTGCTGGCGCGGCGCGCCCCGTAGATGGTCTCGAGGATCTCGGAGCGGCCGGAGCCGACCAGCCCCGCGAGGCCGACGACCTCGCCGGCGCGGATCTCGAGGGAGACGTCCGAGAAGGAGCCCTGCAGGCCCAGCTTCTCGACCTTCAGCAGCGTCTCGGCCTCGACGTCGAGCTCCTGGCGGTCCGGGAAGACGTACTCGACGGCGCGGCCGGTCATCAGGGTGATGAGCTGCGAGGTGGGGGTGTCGGCGACCGCGAGGTTCTGCGCGACGGTCGCGCCGTCCTTGATCACGGTGATCCGGTCGCCGATGGCGCGGATCTCGTCGAGGCGGTGCGAGATGTAGACGATGGCGACGCCGGAGGCGGTGAGCTGGCGCACCACGTGGAAGAGGTTCTCCACCTCCTCGGAGTCGAGCACCGCGGAGGGCTCGTCCATGATGATGACCCGCGCGTCGTGCGAGAGGGCGCGGGCCATCTGCACGATCTGCTTGCCGGCGGCGGAGAGCGTGCCGACCTCGCGGTTCGGCGAGATCTCGGAGTGGCCGAGGCGCTCCATCAGCTCGCGGGTGATCCTCGTGGCCTTCGCCCGGGCGGTGAAGCCGCCGCGGGAGAGCTCGTGGCCGAGGAAGATGTTCTCGGCGACGGAGAGGCCGTCGACGACGTCGAGCTCCTGGTACATCGTCGCGATGCCCAGGGCGAGGGCCGCCGTCGGGGACGGGATCGTGACGACGTTCCCGTCGACGAGGATCTCGCCCTCGGTGGGCTGGTGGGCCCCGGCGAGGGTCTTGATGAGGGTGGACTTGCCGGCGCCGTTCTGGCCGAGGAGGCAGTGCACCTCACCGGGTCGGACATCGAGGTCGACGCCGTCGAGAGCACGGGCGCCGGGGAAGACCTTCACGATGCCGCGCATCTGCAGAAGCAGCTGCTGAGACTCGTCGGAGATGCGGGGAAGAGGCTGTGCAGCAGTGCTGCGGGGGTCTGCGGTGACCATGCGGATGAAGCTACTTCCACTTACGTCGCGGGTCAAGCAAAAGTTCTGAACCGATTCGAAGGCGGTTCGAGTGATCGCCCAGTCGCCCTGAGGGCTTCCTGCTACCGCGTCAGGGCTGGGATCCGCGGGATTACGCGACATCTGACGGCGGCGGTTGAGACATTCCGTCTGTGATAGAGCGCTCTCCGAACCCTATGAACGCGCTCATGTCCGTGCAGCCCGGGCGCGTCGCCCCGGAGGCGGCCTCGCCGAGCGCGGTAGCGCCCGCGCCCCGACCCGTGGCAGGGTCGTACGGCCGACGAAAGGACGACGATGTCGAACGACCGAGCCCTGCGCGTCGCGATGGTGGGGACCGCCTTCATGGGCCGCACCCACTCGCACGCCTGGCGCACCGCCTCCCGCTTCTTCCCCCTCCCTCTCCGCCCCGAGCTCGCCGTGCTCGTGGGGAGCAACCCCGACTCGACCGCCGAGCGCGCCGAGCGGCTGGGCTGGAGCGAGGCCTCCACCGACTGGCGGGCCGTCATCGCCCGCGACGACATCGACCTCGTCGACATCTGCACCCCGGGCGACACCCACGCCGAGATCGCCATCGCGGCCCTCGAGGCCGGCAAGCACGTGCTGTGCGAGAAGCCCCTGGCCAACTCCGTCGAGGAGGCGGAGCGGATGGTCGCCGCGGCCGCCGCCTCCGGGAAGGTGGCGATGTGCGGCTTCAGCTACCGCCGCACCCCGGCCCTCGCCCTCGCGAAGCGCTTCATCGAGGAGGGCCGCCTCGGCGACATCCGGCACGTGCGCGCCCAGTACCTGCAGGACTGGCTGTCCGACTCCGAGGCGCCGCTGACCTGGCGCCTGCAGAAGGAGCGCGCCGGCTCGGGCGCCCTCGGCGACATCGGCGCGCACAGCATCGACACCGCCCAGTGGCTGACCGGCCGCGGCATCACCTCGGTCTCGGCGACGCTGCGCACCTTCACCACCGAGCGCCCCGTGCTCAGCGAGCAGGTCGGCCTCGGCGGCCGCGCCGGTGCCGACGCCCCGCGCGGCGCCGTGACCGTCGACGACGCCGCGGCCTTCACCGCCTCCTTCGAGGGCGGCGCCCTGGGCGTCTTCGAGGCGACCCGCGTCGCGACCGGCCGCCGCAACGCCAACCGGATCGAGGTGAACGGCGAGCTCGGCTCGATCGCGTTCGACTTCGAGCGGATGAACGAGCTCGAGTACTACGACGCCCGCGACCCCGAGGAGGCGCAGGGCTTCCGGCGCATCCAGGTCACCGAGCCGGCGCACCCGTACATGTCGGCCTGGTGGCCGACCGGGCACGGCATCGGCTACGAGCACCTCTTCACCCACCAGGTCGTCGACCTCGTCGAGGCGATCGCCGGCGGCACGGCGGTCACGCCCACGTTCGCCGACGCCCTCGACGTGCAGCGCGTCCTCGACGCGGTCGCCACCAGCGCGGGCGCGTCGTCCGTCTCCACGCCGGTCGCCCGCTGACCCGTCCGTCCCCTCCCCGCGAGATGCCGCTCCGGTGCACCTCCCCCGGCGTGTCGCGTACTCGAGCGGCATCTCGCGAAGGGGGACGGAGGGCGGGTGCGGGACCCGTTCGGCGCCGTGCGCCGATCCTGCGCCATAATGCGCCTATGAGCAAGAAGATTGACGCCGCGCATCGCGCGCTGGTAGACGCCCTCGACAAGCACGCCCGACTCGTCTCGGACAAGGAGTCGAAGCCGCGGAAGGTCGAACGGGCCGGAGCCGAGCTCCGCGCCGCGACGAAGGCGTACGCCGCGCTCGTGTCCGCGCGCACCGGCGCCGCGAGCCCCTTCGCCGATCTGGCCGACCCCCGCCTGGACAAGCCGACCATCGCGTCGCTCCGGGCCGAGCGCGACGCGATCGCGAAGCGGATCGCCAAGCACGAGGCGTCGGCGGGCGAGGACGGCGCGCTCGCGAGCTGAGCGTCCGGCGCGGCGCGGTCAGGCGCTGAGCAGCCGTCACAGCGCGATCCCGCGGTGAGCGCGCGCCTCCGCTGCCTCCGAGTCGCCGTGTTACGCGCGGGTTCCGCGCGGGTCCGACCGCCTTCGTATGGTGATCCCCGGGATCCGCGCAGTCGCGGCGCCGAGCGACCGGAGGCCGGTCGCAGCGCCGGCGGTGACCAGCACCGCCCGGTCGGCGCCGAGTGGCCGGATCCTCTCCACGGAAGGATCCCCACAGCCATGACCCTGCGCACCCGACTCCTCGCGACCTCCGCGATCGCCGCCTCCGCCGCCCTCCTCCTCGCCGGCTGCTCCGGCGCGGGCGGCGGCGACGACACCGTCCGCATCGGCGTGGTCGGCGCGAGCGACCCCTACTGGGCCACCTACGAGAAGGCCGCCGCCGACGCCGGGATCGACGTCGAGATCGTCGACTTCAGCGACTACAACCAGCCCAACCCGGCGCTCACCGAGGGCGAGATCGACCTCAACCAGTTCCAGCACATCGCCTACCTGGCGCAGTACAACACCTCGGCCGACGCGGATCTCGTGCCGATCGGCGCGACCGCGATCTACCCGCTCGGCCTCTACTCCTCGCAGTACGACGACGTCGCGGACATCCCCGCCGGCTCCACCGTCGCGATCCCCAACGACGAGACCAATCAGGCGCGCGCGCTGCTGGTGCTGCAGTCGGCCGGGCTCGTCGAGCTGAAGGACGGCGGCGGAATGCTCTCGAACGTCGACGACGTCGAGTCCTCCTCGAAGGTGGAGGTCACCGCGCTGGAGGCCTCCCTCACCCCGACGTCGCTCCCGGACGTGGCCGCCGCGATCATCAACAACGACTTCATCGAGAACGCGGGCCTGAAGGCCTCGGACGCGATCGCCCAGGACGACCCGAGCGACCCCGCCTCCCTGCTCTACACGAACATCTTCGCCGCCCGGGCCGACGACGCCGGGAACGAGACCTACACGAAGCTCGTCTCGATCTACCAGGACAGCCAGGACGTGCTCGACGGCGTCTCGGAGCAGTCCGGCGGCACCGCGGTCTTCCTGAAGACCCCGGCCTCCGAGCTGGAGACCTCGCTCGAGTCCGCCGAGACCGACATCTCCGCCGCCTCCTGACTCCGGCACCCGCGGCACCGCGCCGGTCGGGTCCTCCGCTCGCGGAGCTCCCCACCGGCGCGGTCCCGCGCCTCCCCCGCAACAGAAAGGGCGCCCCGTGCCGCTCATCCGCATGACCGACGTGCGCAAGGTGTACCCCGGCGCAGGGCGCGGCGCCGCCCCGACCGCGGCCGTCGACGGCGTGAGCCTCGAGATCGAGGCGGGCGACGTCTACGGCGTGATCGGCTACTCCGGCGCCGGCAAGAGCACGCTCGCGCGCCTCGTCAACGCCCTCGAGCCCGCGACCAGCGGCAGCATCGAGATCGACGGCCGCGAGACCATGGGGCTGCCCGAGCGCGAGCTGCGTCGGCTGCGCCTGGGCATCGGGATGATCTTCCAGCAGTTCAACCTGTTCGGCTCGAAGACCGTGGGGCAGAACGTCGCCTACCCGCTGCAGGTCGCGGGCGTCCCGCGGGCGGAGCAGCGCGCCCGCGTCGACGAGATGCTCCGCTTCGTCGGCCTGAGCGACAAGGCGCGCAGCCACCCGGAGCAGCTCTCGGGCGGGCAGAAGCAGCGCGTCGGCATCGCCCGCGCCCTCGCCGCCTCCCCGCGCATCCTGCTGGCCGACGAGGCCACCAGCGCGCTCGACCCGGACACCACCGGCGAGGTGCTCGCCCTCCTCCGCCGCATCAACGAGGAGCTGGGCGTCACCATCGTCGTGATCACCCACGAGATGGACGTGGTCCAGCAGCTCGCGACGAAGGTCGCGGTGATGGAGTCGGGCCGCATCGTGGAGCGCGGGCCCGTCTTCGACGTGTTCTCGGCCCCGCGCGAGCCGGTCACCCGCCGCTTCGTCTCCACGGTCGTCCGCTCGGTGCCCTCGCCCGCGGAGGCGGCCGTGCTGCGTACGCGCCACCGCGGCCGGCTGGTCACGCTCTCGTTCTCGGACGACTCCGCCTCCCAGGGCGACGTCTTCGCCGAGGTCGCGGCCGCCGGCGTGCCGCTCGAGCTCGTCTACGGCGGCATCACCGACGTCCGCGGGCGGGCCTTCGGCCACCTCACGGTCGCCCTCGACGCGCCGGACGGCGTCGTCGACCCCCTCCTCGCCCGCCTCGGCGAACGCGTCGCCCTCACGGAGGTGCCCCGATGAACGAGCTGATCCCGCTCCTGCCCAAGCTCGTCCAGGCGACCGGCGAGACGCTCTACATCGTCGCGCTGAGCCTCCTCTTCGGCGGGCTCGGCGGACTGCTGATCGGACTGGGCCTCGCGCTCACCCGCGGCGGCGCCCTCTACGCGAACCGGGTGGTCCACGGACTGCTCAACGTGATCGTGAACGTGTTCCGGCCGATCCCGTTCATCATCTTCATCGCCGCGGCCCAGCCGCTGGCCCGGCTGGTGGTCGGCTCCGGCATCGGCACGGACGCCATCGTCTTCACCCTCTCGCTCGGCGCCGCCTTCGGCATCGGGCGGATCGTGGAGCAGAACCTGCTGACCGTGCAGCCCGGCGTGATCGAGGCGGCGCGGTCGGTCGGAGCGAGCCGGTTCCGGATCGTCCGCACGGTGCTGCTGCCGGAGGCGCTCGGTCCGCTGATCCTCGGCTACACGTTCGTGTTCGTCGCCGTGATCGACATGTCGGCGGTCGCCGGATACATCGGCGCCGGCGGGCTCGGCAACTTCGCGATCCAGTACGGCTACCGGCAGTTCGAGCCGGTCGTCACCTGGGCCGCGGTGCTCGTGATCATCGTGATCGTGCAGCTGGTGCAGCTGCTCGGCAACGTGCTGGCCCGCCGCGTCCTGCGCCGCTGAGGCCGCCCCCGCACGGCTGCGAAACGCCACCCCGGTACGCGACACGCGGGTGTCGCTGTACCGGAGTGGCGTCTCGCGGAGTGCCGTCCGCAGAGGCGGGAGCCGTCAGTAGCGCGGCTTGCGCTCCGGGCGCTCGCTCGAGCGGCTCGGGCCGCTGGGGCGTGCGCCGCGGTCGGCGCCGGCGCGGCTCGGACGGCGGTCCGGCTTCAGCTCGATCAGCTGCCCGCTGATGCGGGTGTCGGCGAGGCGGTCGAGCACGTCCTGGGGCAGGTCGGCCGGCAGCTCCACGATCGAGAAGTCCGGGCGGATGTCGATGTGCCCGAAGTCGCCCCGGTTGAGGCCGCCCTCGTTCGCGAGCGCGCCCACGATCTGGCGGGGCTCGACGCGCTGGCGGCGGCCGACCTCGATCCGGTACGAGGCGAGGTTGCTGTTCGCCGGGCGCTGACGGCGCTCGGGACGCTCGCCCCGGTCGCCGCCGCGGTCGAAGCGGTCGCCGCGCTCGGGGCGGTCGCCCCGGTCGGGCCGGGAGTCGCGGTCCTCGCGCTCGCGACGGGCGAAGCGGGGGTCGTCGGGCGAGAGCAGCAGCGGCTCCTCGCCCTGCGCGACGATGGCCAGCGCGGCGGCGACGTCCGACTCGACCACGTCGTGGTGCTCGACGTAGTGGCCGATGATGTCGCGGAAGCGCTGCAGGCGCTCGGTGTCGGCGAGCGCCGCGGTGATCGCGTCGTCGAAGCGCGAGAGGCGGGTGACGTTGACGTCCTCGACGCTCGGCATCCGCATCTCGGTCAGCGGCTGGCGGGTGGCCTTCTCGATGGCGGCGAGGAGGCGGCGCTCGCGCGGCGTGACGAAGCTGATCGCCGCTCCGCTGCGCCCCGCGCGACCGGTGCGGCCGATGCGGTGGACGTACGACTCGGTGTCGATCGGGATGTCGTAGTTGACGACGTGGCTGATGCGCTCGACGTCGAGGCCGCGGGCGGCGACGTCGGTCGCGACGAGGATGTCGAGCTTGCCCGACTTCAGCTGCTCGACGGTGCGCTCGCGCTGGGCCTGGGCCACGTCTCCGCTGATCGCCGCCGCGGTGTAGCCGCGGGCGCGCAGCTTCTCGGCCAGCGTCTCCGTCTCGCTCTTCGTACGGACGAACACGATCATGCCCTCGAAGTTCTCGACCTCGAGGATGCGGGTGAGGGCGTCGACCTTCTGCGGGTACGACACCATCAGGTAGCGCTGCGTGGTGTTGACGGAGGTCGTGGTCTTGTTCTTGACCGTGATCTCCTCCGGCTCCTTCAGGTACTTGCCGGAGATGCGGCGGATCTGCGCGGGCATCGTCGCCGAGAACAGCGCGATCTGCTTCTCGACGGGGGTGTCGGCGAGGATCGTCTCGACGTCCTCCGCGAAGCCCATCTTGAGCATCTCGTCGGCCTCGTCGAGCACCAGGAACTTCAGCTGCGAGAGGTCGAGGGTGCCCTTCTCGAGGTGGTCCATGATGCGGCCGGGCGTGCCGACGACGACGTGGACGCCGCGGCGGAGCGCGGAGAGCTGGGTGCCGTAGCCCTGGCCGCCGTAGACGGGGAGGACGTGGACGCCGCGGAGGCCGGACGCGTAGCGCTCGAACGCCTCGCACACCTGCAGCGCGAGCTCGCGGGTCGGGGCCAGCACGAGGGCCTGCGGCGTCTTCTGCGAGACGTCGAGGCGCGAGAGGATCGGCAGCGCGAACGCCGCGGTCTTGCCGGTGCCGGTCTGGGCGACGCCGAGGACGTCGCGGCCGGAGAGCAGGGACGGGATCGTCGCGGCCTGGATGGCCGAGGGCGTCTCGTAGCCGACCTCCTTGAGGGCCTTGAGGACCGGGTCGGAGAGACCGAGGTCGGAGAAGGTGAGCGTGGGGGCGCTCTCGGAAGCGGTGTCGGCTTCAGGGGCGGAATCGGGGGTATCGGTGGACGCCATGGTGCAACGGTAGTGCTCCGGCGGCACCGCCGTCCGAGGGAACCCCGAACGCTCGGGCGATCCCGACCCTCCGGAGGCGCCTCGAGCGCCCGTCACGGGGTGAAGTCGAGCAGCACCTTGCTCGAGCGCGAGGCGTCGCGGGCGAGCTCGAAGGCCTCGAGCGCGCGCTCCACCGGCACCACCTGCGTGACCACCGGCGCCACCGCGAGGCTCCCGTCGGCGAGCGCCGCCAGCACCTCGTCGATCTCGTCGACGAAGCGGAAGGAGCCGATCAGGCGCAGCTCCCGGGTGATCGCGAGCGAGATCTGGGCCGGCTGCTCGCCCGAGGGGAGGAGTCCCACCATCACGACGGTGCCGCCGCGGGCGGCGCCCCGGACGGCCGAGGCGAGGCCGCGCGGGCTGCCCGACGACTCGAAGACGACGTCGGCGGCGACCTCGGCGATCGCGGCTGCGTCGGTCGCGCGGATCGTCCGGGTCGCGCCGACCGCGCGGGCGATCGCGAGCGGCTCCTCGGCCAGGTCGACCGCGACGATCTCGGCCGCCCCCGCCCGCTTCAGCACGGCGACGATCAGCGCCCCGATCGGGCCGCTGCCGATCACCAGCGCGCGCCGTCCCGCCACCTCCCCCGCGCGCGAGACCGCGTGCCAGGCGACGCTCGCCGGCTCCGCGAGCGCCGCCTCCCGGAGCCCGAGGCCGGCGGGCAGCTCGCGGAGCATGCGCGCCGGCAGCACCGCGTGGCGGGCGAACGCGCCCTGGGTGTGCGGCATCCGCGCGGCGCTGCCCAGGTAGGTGCCCTCGGTCGCGAGGTTGGGGCGCCCGTCGGGCCACTCGCCGCGAGCGGTCGCGGGGTGCACGGCGACGGCCGCGCCGACCGGGGGTCCCGAGCCGTCCGCCGCTGCCTCGACGACCGTGCCGACCACCTCGTGGCCGAGCGTCAGCGGCTCGCGGAGGATCGACTCGCCCGCGGCGCCGTGCGTCCAGTAGTGCAGATCGGAGCCGCAGATCCCGCCGTACGCGACGGCGACGAGGGCCTCGCCGGGGCCGCGCGGCGCGAGCGGCGCCTCCTCGACGCGGAGGTCGCCGGCGGCGTGGACGACGACGCGGGTGGTGGAGGCGGGGACGAGCGCGGTCATGCGGGTTCCGTTCGGTGGGTCGAGGGGTGGCTCAGACGACGACGGTCATGCCGCCGTCGATGAAGACGACCTGCCCGTTGACGTAGTCCGAGCCGTCGGAGGCGAGCCAGACGGCGGGGCCGATCAGGTCCTCGACGCGGCCCCAGCGCGCGGCGGGCGTGCGCCCGAGGATCCAGCTGTTGAACGCCTCGTCGTCGACGAGGCCCTGCGTCATCTCGGTGTGGATGTAGCCCGGAGCGATCGCGTTGACCTGGATGCCGTGCTGCGCCCACTCCGCCGTCATCGCGCGGGTGAGGTTGCGGATCCCGCCCTTCGAGGCGGTGTAGGGCGCGATCGTCGGCCGCGCGAGATCGGCCTGCACCGAGGCGACGTTGACGATCTTCCCGGCGCCGCGCGGGATCATCCGCTTCGCCGCCGCCCGGCCGACCACGAAGGCGCTGGTGAGGTTCGTGCGCAGCACCCGCTCCCAGTCGGCGACCTCGAGCTCGAGCAGGGGCACGCGGTGCTGGACGCCGGCGTTGTTGACCAGGATGCGCAGCGGGCCCACCGCCTCCTCGATCCAGGCGACGCCCGCCTCGGCGGCCGCGTCGTCGGTGACGTCGGCGGGGAGCGCTCGCGCGCGGAGGCCGGGCCGAGACGTCCCGCTGCGCGCCGGGACGCCGGCGAGGGGCGGTGTCTCGGCGCGGGGCGGTGTCTCGGCACTGACGGGCAGCGGGAAGCCGGCGCCTCACCGCTGCCGGGCGCGTGAGCACGGCAGCTCGGCGGAGAGGCGCGGCGCGAGAGCAGCCTCCGCGCGTCGGCGCAAGGGCCCCCGCTCCGGGCGTCCCCGACCTAGCGTCGGAGGATCGGCATCATCGAGCGAAGGAGCACGACATGGCATCAGGAGTCGCAACGGTCTGGGTCCCCGTCACGGACATGGAGCGGGCGGTCGCGTTCTACCGCGACACGCTCGGCCTCGAGGTCAAGGACACCTCGGCCGACTGGTCGGAGCTGGACGCCGGCGGGCTGATGATCGGCCTGAACGCCCGCGAATCGGCCACGGTCGCGGAGCAGGGCGGGGCGGTCATCTCGTTCCAGCCCGAGGGCTCGATCGAGGACGAGCTGGAGCGCCTCACGGCGCGGGGCGCGTCGATCGAGGGTGAGATCAGCGACCACGAGTGGGGCCGCATCCTCCCCTTCAAGGACTCGGAGGGCAACGACCTCCAGTTCTACTCGCCGCCGCAGGGCTGAGCGGAGGACCGCCGTCGAGGCGGCCGCGACGAGCGGCGGGCGGGCCGGAGCCGGAGGGCTGCGGTCCGCCCGCCGCTGTGCGTCGCGCGGCCCGTCGGTCCTCGCGCAGGCGCGTCGCCCGGCCGGTCCGATCCTCGGATCGTCTCTCCGCCGCACGTGAGACCCTCCTCCCAGCCCGCCTCCGCACCTGAGGTCCTAGGATCAGTTGTCCGCCGCATCTGCGGACCCCAGATCCGGAGGTCCCCGTGCATCGTCGCCTGCTCCCCCTCGTCCCGGCCGCTGCCGCGCTCCTCCTGCTCGCCGGCTGCTCCGCTCCGTCGACCCCCGCCGGCGATACGGCCACCGGCGGCGCGACGTCCTCGGCCGGCGGCTCCATCACGGTCTTCGCCGCCGCCTCGCTGAAGGGCGCGTTCACCGAGCTCGCCACGGGGTTCGAGGCCGCCGAGCCCGGCGCGCAGGTCGAGCTCTCCTTCGCCGGCTCCTCCGACCTCGCGACGCAGATCGTCAACGGCGCCCCGGCCGACGTCTTCGCCTCCGCCGATGAGCGCACCATGTCCACCGTCGCCGAGGCCGGGTTCGTCGACGGGGACCCGGTCGACATCGCCACGAACACGCTCGAGATCGCCGTGCCTCCCGGCAACCCGGCGCAGGTCGCCTCGCTCGCCGACCTCGCCCGGCCCGGGACCGCCACCGTCGTCTGCGCGCCGCAGGTGCCGTGCGGAGCAGCGGCCGTCGCGGTCGAGCAGGCCGCCGGTGTCGACATCTCCCCCGTGAGCGAGGAGTCGTCGGTCACCGACGTGCTCGGCAAGGTGTCCTCGGGCGAAGCGGACGCCGGGCTCGTCTACGCGACCGACGTCCGCGGGGCCGCGGGCTCGGTCACCGGCATCCCCTTCGCCGAAGCCTCGGAGGCGGTGAACACGTACCCGATCGCGGCGCTGACCGGAGCGGGCGACCCGGCCACGGCGGCGGCCTTCGTCGCGTACGTCGCCTCCGACGCCGGGCGCGCGGTGCTCGCGGCGGCCGGGTTCGGAGCACCGTGAGAGGCGTCGCGGCGTCGGAGGAGGCCTGCAGGGCGGTCGGCAGGTCGGTCATAGGAGGGTCGTAGGACGGTCATCGGAGGCGCAGAGCCCCGGCCGCCAGGGTTGCCCGCGACGGACACCACGATCGACGAGGAGCACGACCATGACCCGCATCCCGCAGCCCCGCAGCACGCCCGACGGACCGGCCTACGAGGGCCGCCGGCTCGACCGCCCCGAGGAGGAGGTGGTCGACCAGGGCCTCCCGTTCGACGTGGGGACCCTCTTCTCGCGGCGCGGCGTGCTGACGCTGGTCGGCGCGGGGGCGGCGACCCTCGGGCTCGCGGCGTGCGCCACCGGAGGATCGGGATCCGCCTCCTCCGCCGCCGCGACCGCCACCGCGACTCCCACCGCGACCGCCACGGCCGGGGCCGGCACCGCGGTCGCCGGCGAGATCCCCGACGAGACGGCCGGCCCCTACCCGGGCGACGGCTCGAACGGGGTCGACGTCCTCGAGCGCTCCGGGATCGTCCGCAGCGACCTGCGCACCAGCATCGGCGGCGGCGCGACGGCCGACGGGGTCCCCCTGGCGCTCACTCTGACGATCCTCGACGCGGCGAGCGGGGGCGTGCCGTTCGCCGGAGCCGCCGTGTACGTCTGGCACTGCGACGCGAACGGGGACTACTCGATGTACTCCCGCGGCGTCGAGGACGAGACGTACCTCCGCGGCGTGCAGGTCGCCGACGCGTCGGGCGTCGTCTCCTTCGCCTCGATCGTCCCGGCCTGCTACTCCGGCCGCTGGCCGCACATCCACTTCGAGGTGTACCCGGGGGTGGACTCGATCGCCGACGCGTCGAACGCGATCGCGACCTCGCAGGTCGCCCTGCAGGTGGAGGCGTGCACCGCTGTCTACGCCCTCGACGCGTACGCGGGCTCGGCCGCGAACCTCGCCCGGGTCGGCCTGGACACCGACTCCGTCTTCGGCGACGACGGCGGAGCCCTGCAGCTCGCGACGATGTCCGGCAGCCCGGCGTCCGGCTACTCCGCGGCACTCACGGCGAGCGTCGACACCCGCACCGCGCCGACCGCGGGCGCCGCGCCCCGCAGCCGCTGACCCCCGTCCTCCTCCGCGGGACGCCGCTCCGGTCCGCGACACGCCGACGGAGGCGTACCGGAGCGGCCTTTCGCGAGAGGGGAACGGGCGTCAGCGCAGGAGGCGGCGGGCGACGGCCACGGCGCCGAGGGCCGCGAGGACCCAGGGACCGCCGACGAGCAGCGGGTCGAGGATCTGGTGGCGCACGTCGGACCGGCCACGGCGCGAGGCGATCGGGTGCGCGTGCGCCTCGGCCAGCACACCGGTCTCGGTGATCGGATCGTCCGGCCGTGTCGTGAGCAGCGAGCGGAGGTGCGCCCCGGTCGACTCCACCCGGTCGCCCAGCACGAGCAGCAGCCAGTGCGCGTGGCGCCCCTCGCTGAACCGGTCGTAGGCGTAGCGGCGGATCGCGCCCGAGAGGCCGTGGAGGGGCTGCGCCGTGCCGAAGACGGCGGGCAGCTCGAGGTGCTCGATGCTCTTCTCGCGACGGCCGTGCGTCCGCATCCTCTCCGGGCGCTCCCAGTGCGCGCCCGAGACGAGGTCGCTGCGCTCGCGGGGGAACGCGGGCCGGTCGGCGGGATCGAGGTCGGCGCCCCAGCCCGGGATGCGGGCGCGCAGCTCCTCGGCGGTCGGCACGCGGACGGGGCGGTCGGCGGTGTACGGCACGGGATCCTCCTACGGGACGACGACAGTCTTGATGCAGCCGTCGAGCTTGGACGAGAACAGGTGGTACCCCTCGGCGATGTGCTCGAGCGGGATGCGGTGCGTGATCAGGTCGCTGGGCGTGATGTGCCCGGCCCGGATGTGCTCGAACAGGCGCGGCCACTGCCGGGTGACGGGGGCCTGGTTCATCCGCAGCGTGAGGCCCTTGTTGACGGCGTCGCCGAACTTGACGGCGCTCGCGAGCGGACCGTAGGCGCCCATCACCGAGACGGTGCCGCCCTTGCGGACGCCGTCGATCGCCCAGTTGAGCGCGATCGGCGAGCCGCCCTGCAGCTTGAGCTTGGCGCCGGTGACGTGCTGGAGGAGGTTCCCGTCGGCCTCCGCGCCGACCGCGTCGATCACGACGTCGGCGCCGAGCCCGCCGGTGGTCTTCTTGAGGGTGACGATGAGGTCGTCCTCCTCGGTGTAGTCGATGGTCTCCGCGAAGGCGAACTCGCGGGCCTTGGCGAGGCGGTAGTCGATCTGGTCGACGACGATGACGCGGCCGGCGCCCATCAGCCAGGCGGACCGCGCGGCGGCCAGGCCGACCGGTCCGGCTCCGAGCACCACGACCGTGTCGCCCTCGACGATGTCGCCGAGCTGCGCGCCGAAGTAGCCGGTCGAGAAGGCGTCGGTGAGCATCAGGGCGTCCTCGTGCGGCAGCCACTCGGGGATCTTCGTCGGACCCACGTCGGCGAACGGGACGCGCACGTACTCCGCCTGCCCGCCGTCGTAGCCGCCCGCCGAGTGCGAGTAGCCGTAGATGCCGCCGATCGCGGTGGCGTTCGGATTCACGTTGTGGCAGTTGGAGTAGAGGCCGCGGGAGCAGAACCAGCAGGAGCCGCAGTAGACGGTGAAGGGGACCATCACCGTGTCGCCGACGCTGAGGTTCTGCACCGAGGAGCCGACCTCGTCGACCACGCCGATGAACTCGTGGCCGAAGGTGTGGCCGATCCGGGTGTCCGGGAGCAGCCCGTGGTAGAGGTGCAGATCGGATCCGCAGATCGCCGCCATCGTCACCCGGACGATCGCGTCGTTCGGGTGCTCGATCCTCGGCCGGTCCTTCTCCTCCACGCGGACCTTGTAGGGGCCCCGGTAGACCATCGCGCGCATGCCGCCTCCTGTGTCGTCGTCCCTTCAGCGTGCGTCGTGCTCCCGCCGGTCCTCCAGGGGGTTGCGCGCGCGGCCCGGGATCCCCAGCGCCCGTCCCTCCGCGTTCCTCTCCTCCCTCTCCGCGAGATGCCACCCGGATGCGCGGCACGCCGCAGGAGGCGCACCGGAGCGGCATCTCGTGGAGAGGGGACGGGCACTGCACAGGCTCAGCCGCGGACGTAGGATCGACTCCATGCCGCAGATACGGATCAGGGACGCCGCCGCCGCGCTCGGCGTGAGCGACGACACGCTGCGGCGCTGGATCGAGAACGGGACGCTCGAGAGCGCGAAGGACGCGTCCGGGAGACGCGTCGTCGACGGCCTCGAGGTCGCCCGGCTCGCCCGCGCGAACGCCGTGCTGCCGGAGGATCCGTCCCCGGTCGCGCGCTCGGCCCGCAACCGCTTCGTCGGGATCGTCACCGGCATCGTGATGGACACCGTGATGGCGCAGGTCGAGCTGCAGTGCGGTCCCCACCGCGTGGTCTCGCTGATGAGCAGCGAGGCGGTCCGCGAGCTCGGGCTCGAGCCCGGGTCTCCCGCGGTGGCGGTGGTCAAGGCGACCACGGTCATCGTCGAGACGCCGCTCGCCCGCGGCTGATGCGCACCGGGTCCGGCCTGCCGCGCTGGGTCGTGGCCGTCGCCGCGCTCGGCGCCCTGCTGGTGCTGCTCCCGCTCGCCGCGATCCTCGCCCGCGTCGACTGGCCGCAGTTCCTGCCGCTGATCACCTCCGACTCCTCCGTCGCCGCGCTCCTGCTGAGCCTGCGCACCTCCGCCGTCGCCACTCTGCTGTGCCTGCTGCTCGGCAGCCCGATGGCCCTCGTGCTCGCCCGCACGGCCTTCCCCGGCCAGCGCCTGCTCCGCTCGCTGGTGCTGCTGCCGCTGGTGCTGCCGCCGGTGGTCGGCGGGCTGGCGCTGCTCTTCACCTTCGGGCGGATGGGCCTCCTCGGCGGCGCGCTGGAGGCCCTCGGCGTCCGCATCGCGTTCTCGACCACCGCCGTCGTGATCGCGCAGACCTTCGTGGCCCTGCCGTTCCTGGTGCTGACGCTCGAGGGCGCGCTGCGCAGCGCCGGCGCGCGGTACGAGTCGGTCGCCGCGACGCTCGGTGCCTCGCCCGGGACGGTGCTCCGGCGGATCACGCTGCCGCTGATCCTGCCGGGCCTCGCCTCGGGCGCGATCCTCTCGTTCGCGCGGGCGCTCGGCGAGTTCGGGGCGACGCTGACCTTCGCCGGCAGCCTCGAGGGCACGACGCGCACCCTCCCGCTCGAGATCTACCTGCAGCGCGAGAGTGATCCGGACGCGGCGGTCGCCCTCGCGCTGGTGCTCGTGGTGGTCGCGGTGCTCGTGATCGGTCTCGCGCACGGCCGCTCCGCCCGGGGGGTGCCGCGATGAGCCTGCTGCTGGAGGCGCGGCTCGCGGCGCGCGGGATCGACGTGCGGATCGACGTGGCCGAGGGCGAGACGATCGCGCTGCTCGGGCCCAACGGCGCGGGCAAGTCGACCGTGCTCGAGCTGATCGCCGGCCTCGTCCGCGCCGACTCCGGGCGGGCGACCGCCGGCGGCGCGCTGCTCTTCGACGACCGCCGCTGGACTCCTCCGCACCGGCGCCCCGTCGCCCTGCTGGCGCAGGATCCGCTGCTGTTCCCGCACCTGAGCGTGCGCGAGAACGCGGCGTTCGGTCCGCGCAGCGCCGGCGCCGGGCGGGCGCGGTCCCGCGAGCGGGCGGAGCGCGAGCTGGCCGCCGCGGGCGTGGCCGACCTGGCCGACCGGCGCCCGGGGAGCCTCTCCGGCGGCCAGGCTCAGCGGGTCGCCCTCGCCCGGGCCCTCGCGACCGACCCGCGCCTCCTGCTGCTCGACGAGCCGCTGGCCGCGGTCGACGCCCGGACCGCCCCCGTCCTCCGCCGGATGCTCCGCGAGGTGCTCGCCGACCGCTCGGCGATCGTGGTCACCCACGACGTGCTCGACGCCTGGACCCTCGCCGACCGGGTGCTGGTGCTGCACAGCGGCCGGGTGGTCGAGGAGGGGCCGACCGCCCGCGTCCTCACCCGCCCTCGCACCGCGTTCACCGCCGAGCTCGCCGGGCTCGAGCTGCTCGACGGCGTCCGCACCGCGACGGGTCTGCGCACCGCCGACGGTCACGAGCTGTCCGGAGTGGCGGCCGAGCCGGTCGCGGTCGGCGCCGCGGTGCTCGCCGCGGTCCGTCCCTCCGCCGTCTCCGTCGGCGAGGGAGGCCTCCGCGCCGTGATCACCGATGTGGAGCAGCGGGGAGACGCGGTGCGGGTGCGCAGCGCGCTCCTGACCGCCGACGTCCCGGCGGCCGACGCGGCGCGCCTCGACCTCGCGCCCGGTCGCGAGGCAGGCTTCACCGTC
>NZ_PSVA01000021.1:0-66789 GCF_002932155.1 Rathayibacter sp. AY1F9
GACGTACAGCCCGGCGCGGGCGACGGGCTGCCAGCGCTGGGTGACCGTGGCGCCGTCGTCGAGCTCGGTGGTGCGGGGCGGCGCGTAGACTGGGGCGGCCATGATCCAGACTCTCGACCTCCGCGGCCGTCGTCCCTCCTCCGCCGAGCTCCTCGCCCTCGTGCCCCGCAATCCGGGCACGTCCGCCTCCGTCGGGCCCGTCGTCGCCGAGCTGATCGCCGACGTCCGAGAACGCGGCGCGGAGGCGCTCCTCGACCAGGCGGAGCGGCTGGACGGCGTGCGCCCCCCGCACCTCCGCGTGCCCGCCGAGCAGATCGCCGAGGCGCTCGACCGCCTCGACCCGGCCATCCGCAGCGCACTCGAGGAGGCGATCGCGCGCGTCCGCCGCGCCAGCGCCGCACAGATCCCCCCGCCCCGCACCACCGAGCTCGACGACGGCGCCACGGTCACCCAGCGCTGGCAGCCCGTCGCCCGCGCCGGGCTGTACGTCCCCGGCGGCAAGGCGGTCTACCCGTCGAGCGTCGTCATGAACGCCGTGCCCGCGCAGGCCGCCGGAGTCGCCTCCATCGCCCTGGTCTCGCCGCCGCAGAAGGCGTTCGGCGGCTCCGTCCACCCCACGATCCTCGCGGCGGCCGCTCTGCTCGGCATCGACGAGGTCTACGCGGTCGGGGGCGCCGGAGCCGTCGCCGCACTGGCCTACGGCGTCGACTCGATCGGGCTGGATCCCGTCAGCATCATCACCGGGCCGGGCAACGTCTGGGTCACCACCGCGAAGCGCCAGGTGCTCGGCCAGGTCGGCATCGACTCCGAGGCGGGCCCGACCGAGATCCTCGTGATCGCCGACGACTCCGCCGACCCGCGCCTTGTCGCCGCCGACCTGGTCAGCCAGGCCGAGCACGACGAGGCCGCCTCCGCGGTCCTGGTCACCGACAGTGCCGAGCTCGCCGCCGCCGTCGAGCGCGAGGTCGCCGCCCAGGCCGCTGCCACCCACCACGCGGAGCGCGTGGCCATCGCACTCGACGGCCCGCAGTCCGCGCTCGTGATCGTCGACGACCTCGAGCTCGCCTGCGCGTTCAGCGACGCCTACGGCCCCGAGCACCTCGAGCTGCACACGGCCGACCCCGTCGCGACGGCCGAGCGGATCCACGACGCCGGCGCGATCTTCCTCGGTCCGACCACCCCGGTGAGCCTGGGCGACTACCTCGCCGGCTCCAACCACGTGCTCCCGACCCTCGGGCAGGCGCGCTTCTCCTCCGGGCTCGGCGCCTACACCTTCCTCCGGCCGCAGCAGCTGATCTCGTACGACCGCGGTGCGCTCGAGCGCGTCGCCCCGCACATCCGCGCTCTCAGCGACGCCGAGGCGCTGCCCGCCCACGGCGACGCCGTCGACGCCCGCTTCGCCTGAGACCGAGAGGCCCTCGATGTTCTGCCCCTTCTGCCGGCACCCCGACTCCCGAGTGATCGACTCGCGCACGAGCGACGACGGCCTCTCGATCCGCCGCCGCCGGCAGTGCCCGTCGTGCGGCCGGCGCTTCTCGACGACCGAGACCGCGAGCCTCGTCGTGATCAAGCGCAGCGGAGTCGTGGAGCCGTTCAGCCGCGAGAAGATCGTCAGCGGCGTCCGGAAGGCCTGCCAGGGCCGGCCCGTCACCGACACCGATCTCGCCGTCCTCGCGCAGCGGGTGGAGGAGAGCATCCGCTCCACGGGCGCGTCGCAGATCGACGCGAACGACATCGGCCTCGCCATCCTGCCGCCGCTGCGCGAGCTCGACGAGGTCGCCTACCTCCGCTTCGCGAGCGTCTACCAGGCGTTCGACTCGCTGGACGACTTCGAGTCTGCGATCACCCTGCTCCGCGCCGAGCGCACCTCCGTGCCCCACAGCGCCGACGAGATCTGAGGCCCGGGTGTACCCGCTCCTGTTCCGCACCGTCCTGCGCCGCCTCGACCCGGAGCGGGCGCACCACCTGAGCTTCCCGGTGATCCGGGCCCTCGGAGCCCTCGCTCCGGTCCTGCGCCGGACCACCGTCCCGCGCGGAACGCCCGCGGTCGAGACGCTCGGCCTCCGCTTCGAGACCCCGTTCGGCGTCGCGGCCGGCTTCGACAAGGACGCCACCGCGGTCCTGGGCTTCGGCGCGCTCGGCTTCGGACACGTCGAGGTCGGGACCCTGACCGCTCGGGCGCAGCCGGGCAACGACCGGCCGCGCCTCTTCCGGCTGATCGCGGACCGCGCCGTCGTCAACAGGATGGGCTTCAACAATCACGGCGCCGAGGCCGCGGCGCAACGGCTGATCCGGCTGCGCAGCGCGCGCCGCCGCCCCGTGATCGGCGTGAACATCGGCAAGAGCCGGGTGGTCGAGGTGGACGACGCGATCGAGGACTACCTGATCAGCACGCGCCTGCTCGCGCCGCTCGCCGACTACCTCGTCGTGAACGTCAGCTCGCCGAACACCCCCGGGCTCCGCGGCCTGCAGGAGATCGACCGCCTCGAGCCGCTCCTCGCGGCCGTCAAGGACGCCGCCGACACGACGCCCCTGCTGGTCAAGATCGCCCCGGACCTCTCCGACGACGAGGTCGGCCGGGTCGCCGAGCTCGCCGTCCGCCTGGGTCTGGACGGGATCATCGCGACCAACACCACACTCTCCCGGGAGGGCCTCTCGACCGACCGCGCCGTGGTCGAGGCGGCCGGCGCCGGCGGCCTCTCCGGTGCCCCGCTGGCCGCGCGCTCGCTCGAGGTGCTCCGCGTGATCCGCGGCGTCGTCCCCGCGGCCTTCTGCGTGATCTCCGTCGGAGGAGTCGAGACGGCCGAGGACGTGCGCGAGCGCCTCGACGCGGGCGCCACCCTCGTCCAGGGCTACACCGCCTTCATCTACCGCGGGCCCCTGTGGGCTCGGGACATCAACCGGGGACTGGCCCGCGCCTCCTGACCCGCCGTGCACCACGAAGGGCCCCCGGAGCCGCGCGAGGCGCGACCGCAGGGGCCCTTCGTGGTCCGCCGTCCGACTACTCGGGGAAGGCGCGGCGCTTGACCTGGGGCTTCGGCAGTCGCATGACGCGCAGCTGGAGGGCGCGCATCGCGGCGTACCAGCGGATGCCCTTCTCGACCTTGTCGGCGCCGTAGCGCTCGGCGAGCTTCCGGCGCATCCGCATGCCGAGGAGGATGCAGTCGATCACCGCGAGGAGGAAGAACACCCAGAGGATGACGAGCGTCGCGTACTGCAGCTCCGGCTGCGGGAAGAAGCTCAGCAGCAGGACGACGACCATCACCGGGATGAGGAACTCGCCGAGGCTGAAGCGCGCGTCGACCCAGTCGCGCACGAACTTGCGCTGAGGACCCTTGTCGCGCAGCGGCAGGTAGCGCTGGTCACCGGCGGCCAGGCCGATGCGGGCCTGCTCGCGTGACACGGCGGCCTTCTCGCGGGCGTCGCGGGCGGCCTGCTTGCGGTCGGTGACGACCAGCGGACGCTTGCGGGCCAGCTCCTGCTCGCGCCGGGTCGGCGTCGGCCGGCCCTTCCCGGAGCCGGGCGAGCCGGCGTCGTCGGGCGTGTCGGTTGCGATCGGGTGCTTGGCCACGGGGAACGTCCTTGGAATCGGGGGTCTCTTAAGATTACCTCCATGGCTCACGACGCTCCGACTCCGCCCGCACTCTCCTCCGACGAGGAGGCCGTCCTCGCCGCCGTCCGCGACGATCTGCCGCGCTCGCTCGCCCAGCTCGGGCAGCTCGTGCGGATCCCGTCCGTCTCGTGGGACGGCTTCGACGCCACCCGCGTGGCCGCCAGCGCCGAGGCGATCGCCGAGCTCGCGCGCGAGACGGGCGTCTTCGACGACGTCGCGATCCACAGCGCCACGATCGACGGCACCGACGTGCTCGGCCAGCCTGCCGTCCTGGCCACCCGCGCCGCCCGCAACGGAGCGCCGACCGTCCTCCTCTACGCCCACCACGACGTTCAGCCGCAGGGCGCCGAGTCGGCGTGGGAGACGCCTCCGTTCGAGCCGACCGTGCGCGGCGACCGCCTGTACGGGCGCGGTGCCGCCGACGACAAGGCGGGAGTCGTGTCCCACATCGCCGCGGTGCGCGCACTCCGCGAGGTCGCGGGCGAGGACCACGACCTCGGGCTCGTCCTCTTCATCGAGGGGGAGGAGGAGTTCGGGTCGCGCTCGTTCCCCACCTTCCTCCGCGAGCACCACGACGCCCTCCGCGCGGATGCGATCATCGTCGCCGACAGCGACAACTGGGACGTCGACACCCCCGCGCTGACGGTGGGCCTGCGCGGCAACGTCACCTTCACCCTCACCGTCAGCACTCTCGCGCACGCCTCGCACTCGGGCATGCTCGGCGGAGCGGTCCCGGACGCGATGCTCGCGGCGGTCCGCCTGCTCGCGACGCTCTGGAACGAGGACGGCTCGGTCGCCGTCGCCGGCCTCACCGAGCACGACGGAGCGGTGCCCGAGACGACCGAGGAGGACCTCCGCCGCGACTCCGGGCTGCTCGACGGGGTCTCGCCGATCGGCACCGGCGCGATCCTCTCGCGCCTGTGGTCGAAGCCGGCCGTCACGGTCACCGGGATCGACGCGCCCAGCGTCGTCGACGCCTCCAACACCCTCGTCCCGTCCGTGCGCGTGAAGATCAGCGCCCGCATCGCCCCCGGCCAGGACGCGGAGGAGGCCTTCGCCGCCATCGAGAGCCACCTCCGGGCGAACTCCCCGTTCGGCGCCCACCTCGCGATCGAGGACGTCGACACCGGCAGTCCGTTCCTGGTCGACGCGACCGGCTGGGCCGTGGACCTGGTGAAGGGCGCGATGGCGGACGCCTGGGGACGCGAGCCTCTCGAGACCGGGATCGGCGGGAGCATCCCGTTCATCGCCGACCTCGTGCGCGAGTTCCCCGAGGCGCAGATCCTCGTCACCGGTGTCGAGGACCCCGACTCGCGCGCGCACAGCCCCAACGAGTCGCTGCACCTGGGCGTCTTCAAGCGCGCCGCGCAGACCGAGGCGCTGTTCCTGCTCCGCGCCGCCGCTCATCGCGACTGACCACCGGTCGTGGAATACCCGGGTGACCACCCGGGTTGCAGCCGTAGAATCCCGGAAGGCACGACGACCGTTCCGCCCGTCCCCTGAGGAGTGACATGTCAGACACACTGACCGACCAGACGGCGACCCCCCTCGCCACCCCGCCCAGCGCGGCCCACGGCGTCTCGATGACCCCGACCGCCGCCGCCAAGGTCAAGAGCCTGCTCGAGCAGGAGGGCCGCGACGACCTGCGCCTGCGCGTCGCGGTGCAGCCCGGCGGCTGCTCCGGCCTCATCTACCAGCTCTACTTCGACGAGCGCACCCTCGACGGCGACGCCGCGGTGGAGTTCGAGGGCGTCGGCCTCGTCGTCGACAAGATGAGCGTCCCCTACCTCGACGGCGCCTCGATCGACTTCGAGGACACCATCCAGAAGCAGGGCTTCACCATCGACAACCCCAACGCGGGCGGCAGCTGCGCCTGCGGCGACAGCTTCCACTGACGCCGCGCGGCCCCGGGCCGCAGCGCCTCCGAACGGCGTCCGACAGTCCACTCCGGTGGCCCGTCGGGCGCCGTTCGTCATGACTGCACCACTCGACCGGGACGTCAAGAGCGGGTCGTCGTGCACCGGGCCGCCGGAGCGGAAGGGTAGGCTGGAGCCGGTCTAATACAGTTTCGTGTGAACTGGTCCCCAGTCTTCCGAAAGGTCACCGGTGCGCTTCAATCGCCGAATCCGCAGATGGGTCGCTGCCCCCGTCGCAGGAGCCCTCGCCCTCGTCCTCGCGGGCTGCACGCAAGAGCAGCTCCAGGGCTGGCTCCCCACCGAACCCGGCACGACGAACCACGTCGACCGCGTCATCGGACTCTGGGTCACCTCCTGGATCGTCCTGCTCGCCGTCGGCGTCGTCACGTGGGGTCTCACCATCTGGGCGGTGGTCGTCTACCGCCGTCGCAAGGGGCAGACCGGCCTGCCGGTCCAGCTGCGCTACAACATGCCGATCGAGATCTTCTACACGATCGTGCCGCTGATCCTCGTGATCGGCTTCTTCGCCTTCACCGCGCGCGACCAGGCCGCCATCGAGCAGCCCTACGACGACCCGGACGAGACCATCCAGGTGTACGGCAAGCAGTGGGCGTGGGACTTCAACTACGTCGACGAGGACGTCTACTCCGCCGGCATCCAGGGCCAGTACCAGGAGGGCGGGGACGCCGCCGGCTCGCTCGTCGAGTCCGAGATCCCCACGCTCTACCTGCCCGTCGGACAGAAGATCAAGATCCAGCTCGACGCGCGCGACGTGATCCACTCCTTCTGGGTCGTCGACTTCCTCTACAAGAAGGACATGATCCCCGGCAAGACGAACTACATGTACGTCACGCCGCTCAAGGAGGGGACCTACGCCGGCAAGTGCGCCGAGCTCTGCGGCGAGTACCACTCCGCGATGCTCTTCAACGTCAAGGTCGTCTCGCAGGGCGAGTACGACGACTACATCCAGTCGCTGCGCGACGCGGGCCAGACCGGTCAGCTCGGAGCCGAGTACAACCGCAATTCGAACCTTCCCGGAACCGGCGCGCCGGTCCGCGAGAACGAGGAGTAAGGGAGCATGAGCACCGCTACGGCACCCCGCCCGACGCGCACCGCCGGCACTCCGCCGGTCCAGCGCAAGGCGAACGTCCTCGTCCGCTGGATGACGTCGACCGACCACAAGGTCATCGGGTACATGTACCTGATCACGTCGTTCATCTACTTCTGCATCGCCGGCGTGATGGCACTCGTGATCCGCGCCCAGCTGTTCGAGCCCGGCCTGAACGTGGTCGAGACGCGCGAGCAGTACAATCAGCTGTTCACGATGCACGGCACGATCATGCTGCTGATGTTCGCGACGCCGCTCTTCGCCGGGTTCGCCAACGTCCTGATGCCGCTGCAGATCGGCGCCCCCGACGTCGCGTTCCCCCGGCTCAACGCCTTCGCGTACTGGCTCTACAGCTTCGGCTCGCTCATCGCGGTCGCCGGATTCGTCACCCCGCAGGGTGCGGCGTCCTTCGGCTGGTTCGCGTACGCGCCACTGTCGAGTACGACGTTCTCACCAGGGCTCGGCGGCAATCTCTGGGTCTTCGGCCTCGCACTCTCGGGCTTCGGCACGATCCTCGGCGCGGTGAACTTCATCACGACGATCATCACGATGCGCGCTCCCGGCATGACGATGTTCCGCATGCCGATCTTCACCTGGAACATCCTGGTGACGTCGATCCTCGTGCTGCTCGCGTTCCCGGTGCTCGCCGCCGCGATGTTCGCCCTCGGCGCCGACCGCGTGTTCGACGCCCACATCTACGATGCGGCCAACGGCGGCGTTCTGCTCTGGCAGCACCTGTTCTGGTTCTTCGGCCACCCCGAGGTGTACATCATCGCGCTGCCGTTCTTCGGCATCGTTTCCGAGGTCTTCCCGGTCTTCAGCCGCAAGCCGATCTTCGGCTACAAGACGCTGATCTACGCGACCATCGCGATCGCCGCCCTCTCCGTGACGGTGTGGGCGCACCACATGTACGTCACCGGATCGGTCCTGCTGCCGTTCTTCTCGCTGATGACGATGCTCATCGCGGTTCCGACCGGCGTGAAGATCTTCAACTGGGTCGGCACCATGTGGCGCGGATCGGTGACCTTCGAGACCCCGATGATCTGGGCGATCGGCTTCCTGATCACCTTCACCTTCGGTGGACTCACCGGCGTCATCCTCGCGTCGCCCCCGCTCGACTTCCACGTCTCGGACTCGTACTTCGTGGTGGCGCACTTCCACTACGTCGTGTTCGGAACCGTCGTCTTCGCGATGTTCTCGGGCTTCTACTTCTGGTGGCCGAAGTGGACCGGCAAGATGCTGAACGAGACGCTGGGCAAATGGCACTTCTGGCTGCTGTTCATCGGCTTCCACACCACCTTCCTCATCCAGCACTGGCTGGGCGTCGTCGGCATGCCGCGCCGCTACGCCAGCTACCTGCCCGAGGACGGCTTCACCTGGATGAACCAGGTGTCGACGGTCGGAGCGATGATCCTCGCGGTGTCGCTGATCCCGTTCTTCCTGAACGTGTACATCACGGCCCGCAAGGCGCCCAAGGTGACGGTGAACGACCCGTGGGGCTTCTCCCGGTCGCTCGAGTGGGCCACCTCGTGCCCGCCGCCCCGCCACAACTTCACCTCGATCCCGCGCATCCGCAGCGAGGCCCCGGCGTTCGACCTCAACCACCCCGAGGCCGGCATCCCCGTCGGAATCGGTCCGGCGAAGGACGCTCCGGACGCCCCCACGTACGACAAGTCCGAAGGCACGGTGAAGTAGGGCCATGCGCGCCAACGTCAATCTCTTCTGGCTCCTCGCGGGCTTCTTCCTCCTCGCCGACATCACGTACATCGTGTGGTCGCTGCTCGACACGGGCCAGGTGGAGTGGGTCGGCACCGTCGGCATCGGCCTCTCGGCCGTGCTGGGCGCGTTCATCGCGTTCTACGTCGGCCGCGTCCACAAGGCGCAGGGTGCCGAGCTCCCCGAGGACCGCCTCGACGCGGACATCGACGACGGAGACCCCGAGCTGGGCTTCTTCAGCCCGTGGAGCTGGTGGCCGCTGATCCTGGGCGGTTCCGCGGCTCTCGGATTCCTCGGCCTTGCCGTGGGGTTCTGGATCACCTACATCGCCGTCGGGCTCTTCCTGGTCGCCATCGCCGGCTGGGTGTACGAGTACTACCGCGGGTACTTCGCCCGCTAGGGCGCAGCGCACGGCCGAGGGCCGGGTGCACGAGGGCTTCGGCTCCGTGCACCCGGCCCTTTCGCTTATCCAGGAGGAAGCGACGCGCGGTCGGGGCCCGGTCGGCTCGGCCGTTCGGCTTCGTGCAGGGGCGGCACTCGCCGATCGGTGGCGGATCGAGCCTCCCGGTGAGAGCCGGGTCCTCCCGGTGAGGGCCGGGACCGCTCAGTGAGGGATGACGAGGTGAGCTGGATCTCTCGCGGTGTCCTGCTGACGGGACACCGAGGCGTCCTGCGCGGAGGAACTCGTCTGGGCACATCCCGACGGCCCGCGACGTGGAAGCTCGCAGGGGAGTGCAGCGGGCGGCGCCGAGCAGGAGCGTCGGCCCGCGTCATCACCCCTACGGGGCTGCGCTGCGACGGCTCCTGCTCTGGTCGCGGGTAAGCGGGCTACGCCTGTGGCGGCTCTCCTGTGCGGCTGTGGGCGTGCCGACGGCGGTGGCGCGCTACGGATTGCGGATACTGCTGCGCCTGCGGCTGTACTGGGGCTGCTGCGCCTGTTCTGGCGCCTGCGCCGCCCTGCGGACCTCTGCACACCGTTCTGAACCCAGTGGAGCCTGCACCCCGACGGAACCGCGCGCGCCCCTGCAGCTCGTGGAGCTCCTCGGTACTGCTAACGGGTTGTGTGCCGGTCGGCGCGACGACAGGGAGCCTGAGACGCCGCTGCAGCGACGGTCGTCGATGTCCGGAGGTCGCCTCCTCTGTCGCACCGGCGAGCGTCGCCGTCGCCGATCACAGAGGGTTCGACCGTGAGTGGGGGGAGGGCAGTCCTGATAGGCCTGCTGGGGACGGGTGCCCTCGAACGAATCCGGAGCGTCTCGACGTGTACGGGAACCGAGGACCTCACCGGACGACCACACTGCGAGCACGCAGAGGGGATGGATCACTCCATGGTCGGACGGGGGCGGACGTCTAGAGCTCGGCCGTGAGACGGCGTCTCGTGATTCAAGGAGCGGAGGTCTCGAGGTCCGGAGGATCGCCCCACCTTCCTGCAGGCTTGTCGCCGTCGAGGCGCTGTGATCCGGTCTCACCGGCTCTCGGTCCACCGCCGACCTCCACCGCGCCGGAGGACAGGCGCCGCCCCGCTGCAGGAACGACGAAGGGCCCGGACGAACGAACGTCCGGGCCCTTCGGGGGAGGATCAGTGCTCGCTGTGCGAGCTCTCGAGCTCCTTCTGGGTGACGGGGGTGATCCGGTCCTCGAAAAACCAGCGGGAGAGGCCGGCGCGGACGCGCTGCGGGGCGGTGATGCGGCCACGCGAGTCCGGACGGATCATCAGGGGCTCGTACTCGTCCTGACCGACGAGCTTCCAGCGCTCGTACTCGTCGAGCTGCTGGTGCACCTCGATGAACTCGCCGCCGGGGAGGCGGACGATGCGGCCGGACTCGAAGCCGTGCAGCGCGATCTCGCGGTCCTTCTTCTGCAGCGCCAGGCAGATGCGCTTGGTGATGAAGTACGCGATGAACGGACCCGCGATGAGCAGGAACTGCAGGCTGTGGATCACGCCCTCCATCGTGAGGTGGAAGTGCGTCGCGATGAGGTCGGACGACGCGGCGGCCCAGAGGACGGCGTAGAAGCTGACTCCGGCGGCGCCGATCGCGGTGCGGGTCGCGGCGTTGCGCGGGCGGTCGAGCAGGTGGTGCTCGCGCTTGTCACCGGTGATCCACGCCTCGAGGAACGGGTAGAGCATGACCACGGCGATGAACAGTCCGAGACCGACGAGCGGGATCAGGATGTTGAACGACAGGGTTCCGATGCCCGGGATGGCCCACTCGAGTCCCGGCGGGACGAGGCGCAGGGCGCCGTCGGCGAACCCGATGTACCAGTCGGGCTGGGTTCCCGCGGAGACGGGCGAGGGGTCGTACGGGCCGTAGTTCCAGATCGGGTTGATCGTGAACAGCGAGGCGATGAGGACGACGACGCCGAAGACGATGAAGAAGAATCCACCGGCCTTCGCGGCGTAGACCGGCAGCACCGGGTAGCCGACGACGTTCTGCTCGGTCTTGCCCGCACCGGGGAACTGGGTGTGCTTGTGGACGACCACGAACACGAGGTGGAGGGCGATGAACGCGAGCACCAGCGCCGGCAGCAGCAGGATGTGCAGCGTGTAGAGGCGGCCGACGATGTCGGTGCCCGGGAACTCGCCGCCGAAGAGCAGGAACGAGATCCAGGTGCCGACGATCGGGATGCCCTTGACCATGCCGTCGATGATGCGGAGGCCGTTGCCCGAGAGCAGGTCGTCGGGGAGCGAGTAGCCGGTGAAGCCCTCGGCCATCGCGAGGATGAAGAGGACGAAGCCGATGACCCAGTTGAGCTCGCGGGGCTTGCGGAACGCACCGGTGAAGAAGATGCGCAGCATGTGCAGGCCGATCGAGGCCACGAACAGCAGCGCCGCCCAGTGGTGGATCTGCCGCATCAGCAGGCCGCCGCGGATGTCGAAGGAGATGTCGAGCGAGGACGACATCGCCGCCGACATCTCGATGCCCTTGAGGGGCAGATAGCTGCCCTCGTAGTGCGTCTCGACCATCGAGGCCTGGAAGAAGAAGGTGAGGAACGTGCCCGACAGCAGGATGATGACGAAGCTGTAGAGCGCGACCTCGCCGAGGAGGAAGGACCAGTGGTCGGGGAAGATCTTGCGACCGAACTCCTTGACGACCGCGGAGATGCTCGTGCGCTCGTCGATGTAGTTCGACGCCGCTCCGACGTACCCCTTCTGGAACTTGCCGGATCCGAGGATGACGCCGTCCTCGGGCTCCGCGGGGGAGCTGGAGGGGCGTGAGGGGGTGGTGGTGGACATGTGAGTCATCGCTCCCAGAAGGACGGTCCGACGGGCTCCGTGAAGTCGCTTCTGGCGACCAGGTAACCCTCGGCGTCGACGGTGATGGGGAGCTGCGGAAGCGGACGCTTCGCCGGGCCGAAGATGACGGCGGCCTCGCGCGTGATGTCGAATTGCGACTGGTGGCACGGGCACAGCAGGTGGTGGGTCTGCTGCTCGTACAGCGCCACAGGGCAGCCGACGTGCGTGCAGATCTTGGAGTAGGCGACGATTCCGTCGTAGTTCCAGGTCTCGCGACCCTCACTGACGATGAGGTCCTCCGGCTTCAGGCGCATCAGGAGGACGGCGGCCTTGGCCTTCTCCTCCAGCTTGCCCTCGGCGTCGTTGAGGCCCTCGGGGATGACGTGGAAGGCGGATCCGAGGGTGACGTCCGATGCGAGGATCGGCGCTCCCGACGGGTCCAGGGTGAGCCTCGTGCCCTCTTCCCACAGGGTGGTCTTGAGGAGGGCGACGGGGTTCTGGTCCTGCGGGCCGAGGCCCCGGAACAGGATCACGGCGGGCAGGGGGAACACGACGAGGGAGGCGATCAGGCTGTTCCGGACGAGGGAGCGGCGGCCGAAGCCGGACTCCTTGTCGGACTGGTCGAAGATCTCGAGCGCACGGGCGCGGGTGGGCTCCGCGCTGCGGACGGGGTGGCGGATGTCGATGCCCTCGTGGTCCGACATCAGCTGCTTGCCCCAGTGGACGGCGGCGATGCCGATGCCCAGGAGCGCGAGGGACATGCCCAGGCCGATGAACAGCGTGTTCAGCCGGACCGACGCGACGTCCTCGGTGATCGGGAACGCCATGTAGGCGGCGACCGCGAAGATCGAGCCCGCGAAGGAGAGGTAGAAGAGCGTGTACACCGTGCGCTCGGCACGCTTCTCGACCTTGGGGTCGAGGTCGGTCATCCGGGGGCGGTGCGGCGGGAGGCCCGGGTCCTGGACGCGGTCCCGCGTCACGACCGCGGTGCCGGCCGGAGCCGTTCCGTGCCCGGTGGCCGACGAGGTGGCGAGGTCCGTGCCACCCTCATCGTGCTCTGCCATGGTTCTCCTTTTCACGCCGTGTCGGCACCAGTCGGTGCCGTGGGTCAGTCGCGCCCGTCAGGGCGCTGCAGTCGTCTAGTTGGATCGGGCGGTGATCCACACCGTCAGGGCCACGATCGCGCCGAGGCCGAAGATCCAGAGGAACAGGCCCTCCGCGACCGGCCCGAGGGAGCCGAGCGCGAATCCGCCCGGGGACGGGTTGGCCTCGATGTACTTGAGGTACGAGATGATGTCGCGCTTGTCCTCGGGCGAGATGTTCAGGTCGTTGAAGACCGGCATGTTCTGCGGGCCGGTGACCATCGCCTCGTAGATGTGCGCCTCGGTCACGCCGCCCAGCGGGGGAGCGAACTTGCCCTCGGTGAGCGCGCCGCCGGCTCCGGCGACGTTGTGGCACATGGCGCAGTTGATGCGGAACAGCTCGGCGCCGTTCGCCGCGTCGCCCTGTCCGTCGAGGACCTCGCCCTCGGGGATCGCGGGGCCGGGGGCCAGCGACGCGACGTAGGCGGCGAGCTCGCCGACCTGCTCGTCGGTGAACTGCACCGGCTTCTCGAGCGCCTGGGGGCCGTGCATCTGCATCGGCATGCGGCCGGTGCCGACCTGGAAGTCGACCGACGCCGCGCCCACTCCGATGAGGGAGGGAGCGTTGTCGGTGCCCGCGGCGTCGAGGCCGTGGCAGGTGGCGCAGTTCGCGGCGAAGAGCTTCGAGCCCTCGTCGATCGTCTGCTGGCTGGTGGACGACGTCTCCGCCGAGGCGGACGTCGCGACGCCGACCGCGGCGTAGGTCCCGCCGGTGAGCCCGAGGCCGATGGCGATCAGGGCCAGGGTGGCGAGCGGGTGGCGGCGACCCTTCTTGGCTCGGCTCTTCGTCTTCCGGGAGGCCATCGAGGCGTCCTTCCTGCGGGGGTCGGGAGTGGAGTGGGGCATCGGCGGGCGCGTCACTTGAGGAAGTAGATGACGGCGAACAGGCCGACCCAGACGACGTCGACGAAGTGCCAGTAGTACGAGACGACGATGGCGCTCGTCGCCTCCTTGTGGCCGAAGTTCTTGACCGCGAAGCCGCGGCCGATGACGAGGAGGAACGCGATGAGGCCGCCGGTGACGTGCAGGGCGTGGAAGCCGGTCGTCAGGTAGAAGGCGGAGCCGTAGGCGTTGCTGGAGAGCGTGACGCCCTCGGAGACGAGGGTCGCGTACTCGAGCACCTGGCCGGAGACGAAGACCGCGCCCAGGGCGTAGGTGAGGAAGAACCACTCGACCATGCCCCACTTGAACGGGCTGAGGCCCGTCGCACGCGGCTGCAGCCGCTCGGCGGCGAACACGCCGAACTGGCAGCTGAACGACGAGGCCACGAGGATCACGGTGTTCACGCCCGCGTAGGGGACGTTGAGGATCTGGGTCTCGGCGCCCCAGAGCTCGGGGGAGGTGCTGCGCAGGGTGAAGTAGATCGCGAAGAGGCCGGCGAAGAACATGACCTCGCTGCCCAGCCAGACGATCGTTCCGACCGCGACCGGGTTGGGTCGGTTCACTACGGGCGCGGTGGCCGTGGGGGAGAGAGAGGTGCTCGTCACACAGACCATTATGGCCGATGGCAGGGGAGGGAAGTCGCACTAGCCGGGAGGCGATCCTCGTCGCATAATCTGGGAGCCATGTCGGAAACCCTGTCCTGGCCGCACGTTCTCAGCGCACTCCTCGAGTCCTCCGATCTGAGCGTCTCCGAGGCGACGTGGGCCATGGAGCAGGTGATGGAGGGCGCGGCGACTCCGGCGCAGCTCGCCGGACTGCTGGTGGCCCTCCGGGCGAAGGGCGAGACCGTCGACGAGATCGTCGGCTTCCGCGACGCGATCCTCGACCACGCGGTGCCGCTGGACGTGGACCCGATGGCCCTGGACATCGTCGGGACGGGCGGGGACCGCTTCGGGACCGTCAACATCTCCTCCACCGCGTCGATCATCGCGGCCGCGGCCGGCACGCCCGTCGTGAAGCACGGGAACAAGGCCGCGTCCTCCTCCTCCGGCTCCTCCGACGTGCTCGCGGCACTCGGGGTCGACCTCTCCCTCTCTCCCGAGCGGGTGGCCGAGGTGTTCCGGCGGACGGGGATCGCCTTCGTCTTCGCGTCCCTCTTCCACCCCGGCTTCCGGCACGCCGGTCCGGTGCGCGCCGAGCTGGGCGTGCCGACGGTGTTCAACTTCCTCGGCCCGCTCTGCAATCCGGCGCGTCCCGAGGCGTCGGCGGTCGGAGTGGCGCACCTCGACCGGGTGCCGCTGGTCGTCGGCGTGTTCCGGACGCGCGGGGCGACGGCTCTGGTGTTCCGCGGGGACGACGGCCTCGACGAGCTCACCACCACGGGTCACAGCCACATCTGGGAGGTGTCGCGCGGCTCCGTGGTCGAGCACGACCTCGACCCGCGCGACCTGGGCCTGCCCCGCGCGCGGATCGACGAGCTGCGCGGCCGCGACGCCGCCTACAACGCGAGCGTGGTGCGCTCGGTGCTCGCGGGAGACGGCGGCCCCGTCCGCGACATCGTCCTTCTGAACGCGGCCGCGGGCCTCGCGGCGTTCGACCTGGCGCGCGACCCGGACCTGGTGCGCACGCCCGTCCTGGAGCGCCTGCGGACGTCGATGGACCGCGCGGCGGAGGCCGTCGACTCCGGGGCCGCCACGGCCAAGCTCGAGGAGTGGGTCCGCGAGACGCAGCGCGCCGTCGTCCCGCTGCCGTAGGCGCGAGCGCAGGGCGTAACGTGGGGATGCTGTCCGCGACGGTGCGGGCGGCGATCCACCACGCGCCGGATCGCCCGCAGGTCACGGGACGCCCGAGTGGTGGCCCGATCCTGGAGGAGACCTCGATGAAGAAGCTCATCAACGACCCCAAGAACGTCGTCACGGAGTCGGTGGCCGGCTTCGGCCTGGCGCACGCCGACCTGGTCCGGGTGGTGTCGGATCCCCTGTTCGTGGTGCGGGCCGACGCGCCCCGCTCGGGCAAGGTGGGCATCGTCAGCGGAGGCGGCAGCGGGCACGAGCCGCTGCACGCGGGCTTCGTCGGATTCGGGATGCTGGACGCCGCCGTCCCCGGTCCCGTCTTCACCTCGCCCACGCCCGACCCGATCGTCGCGGCCACGCAGGCCGTCGACGGCGGTGCGGGTGTGCTGCACATCGTGAAGAACTACACGGGCGACGTCCTGAACTTCGAGACCGCGGCCGACCTCGCCGGCGCCGAGGGGATCGAGGTGCGCAGCGTGATCGTCGACGACGACGTCGCGGTGAAGGACTCGCTCTACACCGCGGGCCGCCGCGGCGTGGCCGGCACCGTGCTGGTCGAGCGGATCGCGGGCGCCGCGGCCGAGCGGGGCGACTCCCTCGACGAGGTCGCGACGATCGCCGAGACGGTGATCGCCAACGTGCGCTCGATGGGCGTCGCCCTCACGCCGTGCATCGTCCCGCACGCGGGCGAGCCGAGCTTCGAGCTGGGCGAGGACGAGATCGAGATCGGCATCGGCATCCACGGCGAGCCCGGCCGGGAGAAGATCGCGCTGGAGCCGGCCGACCGCATCGTCGACCGGATCCTCGGCCCGATCCTGGAGGACCTGCCGTTCTCCTCCGGGGACGAGGTGCTGCTCCTGGTGAACGGCATGGGCGGCACGCCGCAGATCGAGCTGTACCTCGCCTACCGCCGCGCAGCCAAGGCGCTGGCCGAGAAGGGGATCACCGTCGCACGCAGCCTCGTCGGCAACTACACGACGTCGCTCGAGATGCAGGGCTTCTCGCTCACCGTCCTCAAGCTCGACGACGCCCTGACCGAGCTGTGGGACTCCCCGGTGCAGACCGCGGCGCTGCGGTGGGGACGCTGAGCGCCCGCGCGCACACCATGACCGGAACGACAGCCGCAGGAGCGGCCCACGAGGAGGAGACGACCATGCAGGACGCACAGGGAGCCGGGCTCGACGCGGCGTGGGCGACGGCGTGGATCCGCCGCGCCGCCGAGTCGATCGCGGAGCACCGGGTCGAGCTGATCACGCTCGACCGGGCGATCGGCGACGGGGACCACGGCGAGAACATGGACCGCGGCTTCCAGGCCGTGGTCGCGAAGCTGGACGGGGCGCCGGAGCAGGGGCTCCCGGCGGACGTGCTCAAGCTGGTCGCGACGACGCTCATCTCCACCGTCGGCGGCGCCTCGGGCCCGCTGTTCGGCACGGCGTTCCTGAAGGCCTCCGCCGCGGTCGCGGGCGAGGACGCGCTCGAGGGCGCTGACGTCGCAGCTCTCCTGGCCGCGGCGAGGGACGGCATCGTGCTCCGCGGCAAGGCCGAGGTGGGCGACAAGACGATGGTGGACGCGTGGACGCCGGCGGTCGACGCGGCCGCGGCCGCCGCCGAGGAGGGAGCGGCTCCGGCCGACGTCCTCGCCGCGGCGGCGGAGGCGGCGCAGAGGGGAGCGGAGTCGACGGACCCGCTGGTCGCCCGCAAGGGACGCGCCAGCTACCTCGGCGAGCGCGCCATCGGGCACCGTGATCCCGGCAGCGTGTCGACCGTGCTCCTGCTCCGCGCAGCAGCCGAGGCGGCGGCGTGAGCGTCGGGCTGGTCCTGGTCTCGCACAGCGCGCAGCTGGCGGAGGGGCTGGTCGAGCTCGCGGAGCAGATGGCGGCCTCGGTCGCGCTGGTCGCCGCGGGCGGGACGGACGACGGCGGCATCGGCACCAGCTTCGACCGCATCACGGCGGCCCTGGCGGACGCGGACTCCGGCGAGGGGGTCGTCGTCCTCTGCGACCTCGGCTCGGCGATCATGACGGCGGAGACCGCGGTCGAGTTCCTCGACGACGACGCGCGCGCCCGGGTCCGGATCGCCGACGCCCCGCTGGTGGAGGGGGCGGTCGCGGCCGCCGTCGCCGCGGGCACGGGGGCGTCGCTGGACGAGGTGCTCGCCGCCGCGGAGTCGGCCCGGGTCGAGACGCTCGCTGCTCCCGCCGAGGAGGCCTCGCCCGGTGACGAGCGCGTGCAGCGCCGCGTCCGCCTCATCAACCCGAACGGCCTGCACGCCCGTCCCGCGGCCGACTTCGTCACGCTCGCCGCCACCTTCGACGCCCGGATCGACGCGAACGGCAAGGACGCCACGAGCCTGCTCGGCGTGATGTCGCTGGGGCTCGACCGCGGGGACGAGGTCGTCCTCTCGGCGTCGGGGCCGCAGGCCCACGAGGCGGTCGGCCGGCTCGGCGATCTGGTCGAGTCGGGCTTCGGCGAGGTGTAGCGCGCCGTCGACCGGTCCAGCGACCGCGGAGGCGCCTCCTCCTACGCTGAGCGCATGGCCCTCCGCGGAACCCGACCCCCGTCCGTCCTGCTCCGCCGACTCGTCACCGTCCCGCGCGTCGTGCGCCGGGCGGACGCTCGTGCGGCCCGGCGGCTGAACGCCCGTCGCCCGTCGCCCGTCGTCGACGGGGCGCTCGTGGGGCTCTCCCGGGCCGCGGACCACGGAGTCCTCTGGGCCGGCGTCGGCGTCCTGCTGCTCCTGGCGGGCCGTCCCCGCGAGGCTCTGCGGGGGACCGCCTCGCTCGCCGCGGCCAGCGCGCTCGCGAACCTGGTCGGCAAGCGCGTGTTCGGCGGCGACCGGCCGCTCCTCGTCGACGTCCCGGTCGGCCGGCGCCTGGCGACGGTGCCGACGTCGGCGTCCTTCCCCTCGGGGCACGCGGCGAGCGCCGCTGCCTTCGCCGCCGGGGTCGCGCTCGAGTCGCCCCGAGTGGGGGCGGCGGTCGCCCCGCTCGCCGCCGCCGTGGCCTTCTCCCGCCTGCACGTCGGCGTCCACTGGCTCTCGGACGTCCTCGGCGGCGCGGCGCTCGGCGCGGCGGTCGCGGTCGTCGGCCGAGCCGTCCTGCCGGCCGAGCCGCGCCACGTGCCCGTCTCGGAGCGCGCGACCCGGCCCCCCGTCGACCGCAGCCCGCTGGGGGACGGCGCCGCCCTCCTCGTGGTCCTCAACCCCGGCGCGGGCCGGGACTCGCACCGCCCCGATCCCGAGCCGCTGGTCCGAGCCCGGTTCCCGAAGGCGCGCGTGCACCGGCTGACCGAGGGGGAGGACCTCGCCGACGTGGTGCGCGAGGCGCGCTCGGGGGACTCTCCGCCCCGGGTGCTCGGGATCTACGGCGGGGACGGGACCATGTCGGTCGGTGCCGCTCTCGCCCGCGCCGAGGGGATGACGCTGCTCGTGCTGCCGGGCGGGACCATGAACCACTTCGCGAAGGCGCTGGGGCTGCTCACCGTCCAGGACGCGCTCGACGCGGCGACGATCGGCGAGCGCCGCGACGTCGACGTGGCCGAGGTCGTCGCGGACGGGGGAGACCCGGTCACGGTGCTCAACACGGTCTCGATCGGCGTCTACCCGGAGTTCGTCGCGGCCCGCGAGAAGCGCGAGAAGCGGATCGGGAAGCCGCTCGCCGCCGTGATCGCGGCCCTCTCGGTCGTGCGGCGCACCGATCCGTTCGAGCTCCGGCGCGACGGGCGCACGCAGCTCGTCTGGTCGTACTTCGTCGGGGTGAACCAGGAGCACCCGCGCACGGCCGCCCCGCTCGCCCGGCGTCGGCTCGACGACGGCCACCTCGACGTGCGCATCCTGCACTCAGGACGGACTCCTCGCACCCGGGGAGCGTTCTCGCTCCTGCTCGGCCGTACGGCGACCCCGGTGGTCGGCCGTGTGCCCGGCTGGCGGGCACCGGTGGTGGAGTCGTTCTCGACGCCGGAGATCACCGTCGGCGCGCGCCGACCCGCGGGGGACGACCCCGAGTGGGCGCACGACGGCGAGACCGAGCGCTTCGACGGCTCCCGCGACGGATTCGACGAGGCCGTGGTGCGGATCGTGCCGCTGGGCCTGCGGGTCTACGCGACCGCGGACTAGGGGGCGGTGCCGGCCCGGTCCCCGCCGTCCGGATCCGCCAGCAGTTCGGCCAGCGCGTCGAGGGCGGCGACCTGCCCGGCCACCACCAGCGAGCGGGCCTCGTCGAGCGGGTGCCACCGGGCGTCCTCCAGCTCGGGGAAGCTGCGCAGCACGCCGGAGCCCCGCGGCCACTCCAGCTCGAAGGTGTTGCTCGCGACGAAGGCGGTGTCCGCGTGTCCGTGCCCGGCGAAGACCGTGACGGTCTTGGCCGCGCTCTGCCGGAACGCGCCGAGGAGGGTCAGCTCCCCGACGGGCGGAGGAGCGCCGGTCTCCTCCTCGAACTCGCGGCGCGCGGCGTCCAACGGCGTCTCGTCGCCCGTGTGCACGCCCTTCGGGATCGTCCACGCGCGGGGGCGCCGGGTCCAGAAGGGGCCGCCCATCCGCCCGAGGAACACCTCGGTGCCGGAGGGGCCCTCGCGGTGCAGCAGGATCCCCGCGCTCGTCACCGCGGCCATCGCGTCTCTCCGGTCATCCCGCCATCCTGCCCCGCGCCCGTGGAAGGATCGGCAGGACCCGCCCGCGACCGCACGGAGTGAACCATGCACGACCACGAGATCCTCCGACAGCTGCGCGACGCGCTCGGAGACGCGGTCCTGACCGAGGGCCCCGGGTTCGAGGCCGTGCACACCGACAAGTCGGGCTTCTCCGCACCGGGTCGCGCGCTCGCGCTCGTCGCTGCCCGCTCGGTCGAGGACGTGCAGGCGGCGCTGCGCATAGCGACGGAGCACCGGCTCCCGGTCGTGCCGCCCGGAGCGGGAACGGGCCTCGCTGCCGGGGGAGTGGCGAGCGAGGGAGCGCTCGTCCTCTCGACCGCCGCGATGGACCGCATCCTCGAGGTGTCGCTCGAGGACGAGCTCGCGGTCGTCGAGCCCGGGGTCATCAATCAGGCGCTGTCGGACGCTGTCGCTCCGCACGGCCTCGTGTTCTCGCCCGACCCCGCGAGCCGCGCGATCTCGAGCATCGGCGGCAACATCTCGACGAACGCCGGGGGGCTGCTGTGCGCCAAGTACGGCGTGACCCGGGAGGCGGTGCTCGGGTTGACGGTCGTCCTCCCCGACGGGCGACTGCTCCGCACCGGCCGCCGCAGCGTGAAGGGAGTCACCGGGTACGACCTCACCGCGCTCCTGACCGGCTCCGAGGGGACGCTGGGCGTCATCGTGGAGGCCACCGTGAAGCTCCGCCCGATCCCGACCGGGCGCGTGGTCACGGTCGGCGCGTACTTCCCGAGCGTCGTCGCCGCGGCCGCCGCCTCCGCCGCGATCACCGCCGCGCGGCTCCGTCCCGCGGTGATGGAGCTGATGGACGAGGCGGCGCTCGCCGCGATCTCGCGCTACACCGGAGCGATGCTGGACCGCGGTGCCGCCTACCTCCTCGTCCAGACGGACGGCGGAGGAGCGGCGGAGGAGTCGCAGCGCGTCCTCGAGATCGTGACCGCCTCCGGGGGCGCCGCCGAGGCGACCGAGGACCCGGCCGAGGGTGAGGCTCTGCTGGCCGTCCGCCGGGCCTTCCACCCGGCGCTCGAGGCGGAGGGCCGCGTGCTGATCGAGGACGTCTGCGTGCCCCGCTCCGCGCTGCCGGCGATGTTCGCGGCGATCCGCGGCATCGAGGAGCGGACGGGGCTCAGCATCCCCACCGTCGCCCACGCGGGGGACGGGAACCTCCACCCGAACTTCGTGCTGCCCGCGGGGGACGGACCCGTGGGGGAGGACGTCTGGGACGCCGCCGCGGAGCTCTTCCGCACGGCCCTGGCCCTCGGCGGCACGCTCACGGGCGAGCACGGCGTGGGACTGCTCAAGCAGCGCTGGCTGGCGGAGGAGCTGGGCGAGGACTCGCTGGCGCTCCAGCGCGGGATCAAGGCCGTGTTCGACCCGCTGGGGATCATGAACCCGGGGAAGGTCTTCTGAGGAGGGCGCCCCGGGCTACCGCAGCTCGGCCGTGATCATCGAGGCGGTGAGCACGATCGTCGCCGCGGACATGAGCCAGTAGAGGACCGTCTCGCGCCAGGACCCGGAGGAGCCCAGGACGGGCAGCGCGGCGTAGCCTCCGGTGGTCCAGACGTGGCGCAGCGGTGTCCGGCGCAGGCGCCGCGGCAGGCGCACGCGCAGCGGCCACAGCCAGTTGATCCCGCCGGTCGTGAGGGCGTCGCCGGCCACGTGCACGAGGTACCCCAGCGTCGCGGCGACCCGGAGCCACGCCCAGGTGCCGTCGGCGAGCGCGACGAGCAGGACCGTGACGACCGTCGCCCCGGCCCAGGCGATGCGCCAGGAGGGGGCGGCCCGGACGGCCTTCGCGGCGAAGGCGAGGGCGGGCAGCGTGAGCACGGCGGCCACGGCGACGGGACCGACGACAGGCACCGGGAAGCGCAGCGCCGTGAGCACCGGCACCAGGTACCAGACGACGGCGACCGCGAGCAGCGAGTGCATCCCGTGCCGGTGCCCTCCGCTGATCCGGCCCGCGGTCGCGGTGAGCAGGGAGGCGGCCGGCGCCGAGCGGGAGACGGTCGCGCTCGCGTGGTCCGCGTCGGGCACCAGGGCCCAGCCGGCGGCGACTCCGAGGCCGACCAGTCGGAGGTCGAGCGGGAGACCCGCGAGGCCGAGGGGCCCGGCGACGGCGGGCACGGAGGCGGCGACGGCCCAGGCGAGCGCACCGGAGACGGCGTGCGAGCGGCCCATCATCGCGGGTCGGCTCCTTCGACTGGGCGCTGCGAGGCCGGAGGACGACCGCGGCGGGACGAGAGAACCCCCGGCCGAGTGCGTGAGCACGGACCGGGGGTGAGGGTGGGCGATACCGGACTCGAACCGATGACCTCTTCCGTGTGAAGGAAGCGCGCTACCAACTGCGCCAATCGCCCAGGGGGACGTGCTGGACGACCCGAGAGACGATCGTAGCGGATCCGCGGGGCCCGGATGCACCGCCGACGCCCGCCACGCCCGGGTGAACGGACGGCGACGAGCCGGTTTCGCGCGGAAAGACGCGGATCGGACTCCGAGCGGCGGGATCGGCGTCCGCTCGATTTGGATTCCGGCGCCGCTGTCGTATACATTCTTCTAGGTCGAGCCGGGCAGCGAAAGCGCCGGACAGACAGCAAGACAGCACGGCACGCAAAACGGCAACACCAGTACGACCTACATGCGGATGTGGCGCAGCGGTAGCGCATCACCTTGCCAAGGTGAGGGTCGCGAGTTCGAATCTCGTCATCCGCTCGAACACCGGTCCTCGGACCGGCGTCATCGGGACGGCACCCTCGGGTGCCTCCCACCTGGTCGGCCCTCGGGCCGCCGACACCGAATCCCGTACACGGTGGATTGGCCGAGAGGCGAGGCAGCGGCCTGCAAAGCCGTATACACGGGTTCGAATCCCGTATCCACCTCGATCGTTCACCGAACGAGGCGCTCCGCACGGAGCAACGGGCGATTGGCGCAGCGGTAGCGCGCTTCCCTGACACGGAAGAGGTCACTGGTTCGATCCCAGTATCGCCCACCACGAGAACCCCCGGCCCCTGGCCGGGGGTTCTGTCGTTCCCGGCTCCGGCGCTACCCTCGCAGGATGCCCGCCCCGATCCCCGTCGACGACCGGGGCACCCTCCTGCGGCTCGTCTCGCGGGACGACGGACCGGCCCTCGCCGCCGCGTACCGGCGCAACCGCCGGCACCTCGCGCCCTGGGAGCCGACGCGCTCGACCCGCTTCTTCGAGGCGGGGGGCCAGACCGACGCCGTCGCGGACGCGCTCGCCGCGCACCGGGCCGGCAGCGTCCTCCCGCTCGTCCTCGACGCGGGCGGCGTGATCGTCGGTCGGCTGACTCTCGCGAACATCGTCCGCGGCGCCTTCGACAGCGGCGATCTCGGCTACTGGCTCGACAGCGGTCTGCAGGGCCGCGGCGTGATGACCCGCGCGGTCGGAGCCGTCCTGCGCACCGCGCGTGAGGATCTGGGGCTGCACCGCGTGCAGGCCGGGACGCTCCTCCACAACGTCGGATCGCAGACCGTGCTGCAGCGCAACGGCTTCGAGCGGATCGGCGTCGCGCGGCGCTACCTGCGGATCGCCGGGGAGTGGCAGGACCACGTCCTCTTCCAGGCGCTGCTCGAGGGCGGCCCGCTCCAGCCTCCGCCGACTCCGCTCGTCTAGGGTGAGCGGCGCCGGCCTTCTCCCGGCGCTCCGAGCGGGAGGGACGCGCCCATGACCACGCGGCACATCGGCGGACGAGAGTTCGACTTCGAGCGGCAGGTGGCCGTGATGGCGGTCGTGAACCGCACACCCGACTCCTTCTACGACAAGGGCTCCACCTTCGCCCTGGACAGCGCCATCGCGGCCGCCGTGCGCGCCGCGGAGCTCGGCGCCGACTGGGTCGACATCGGCGGAGTGCCGTTCGGCCGCGGCCCCGCCGTCACGCTCCAGGAGGAGCTCGACCGGGTGGTCCCCGTCGTGGCGGGCATCGCGGAGCGGAGCGACGTGGTCGTCTCGGTGGACACGACGAGCGCCGAGGTGGCGCGCGCGAGCATCGCCGCGGGCGCCTCCGTCGTCAACGACACGAGCGGGCTGCACGACCCCCGGATGCTCGAGGTCGTCGCCTCCTCCTCCGCCCAGCTCGTCATCACCCACAGCGTGGGCGCCCCCCGCAGCGAGCCGGAGAGACCCGAGTACGACGACGTCGTGGCGACCGTGGTCGACCACCTGCGGAGCCGCGTCGATCGCGCGCTCTCGGGTGGAGTGCCTGCCGGGAGGATCATCGTCGATCCGGGTCACGACCTGAACAAGAACACCCTGCACACGCTCGAGCTCACCCGCCGGCTGGGCGAGGTGGCCGCGCTCGGCTTCCCGGTGCTCGCCGCGGTCTCCAACAAGGACTTCATCGGCGAGGCGCTGGACCGGCCGCAGGGGGAGCGCCTCGAGGGCTCCCTCGCCGCCGCGGTGATCTGCATCCTGAACGGTGCGCGGATCGTGCGCATGCACGACGTGCGCCAGGCGGTGGACGCCGTGCGGATGACGGAGGCGGTGCTGGGCTGGCGAGCGCCCGTCTTCCTCCGCCACAACGTGGAGCCGGCGGCGTGAGCGCCCGCATCGACGGCCTGTCGCCGGCCGGGCAGAACCTGTCCGACGAGGCTCTGCTGGCCCTCTACGCGGACGGGGCGGGCGAGCAGTGGCTCCGGGTCAACTTCGTCACGAGCGTCGACGGAGCGGTCACCCGCGACGGCGTCTCGGGCGATCTCGGGGGCGCGGCGGACCTGCGCGTGTTCGACCTGCTCCGCCGGCTCGCCGACGTCGTGCTCGTCGCGGCCGGCACGGTGCGGACCGAGGGCTACGGTCCGATGGTGCTGAGCGACGAGTCCGTGCGAGCCCGGCTCGGCACCGGGCTCGCCCCGCAGCCCGTCTTCGCGATCGTCTCGGGGTCGCTCGACCTCGATCCCGCCTCGCGGATCTTCACCGAGGCGCCGGTGCGCCCGATCGTCGTGACCACCGGCTCCTCGCCGGCCCGCCGCCGCGCGGAGCTCGCCGAGGTCGCCGACGTGCTCGTCTGCGGCGACGCAGAGCTCGACGCGACGCGGATGCGGGCGCAGCTCGCGGAGCGGGGGCTCGGCAGGATCCACTGCGAGGGCGGTCCGTCGCTGCTCGGGACCCTCCTCGCCGCGGACGCCGTCGACGAGCTCTGCCTGACCGTCGCTCCGACGCTCGAGGCGGGGGACTCCGGGAGGCTCGCCCGCGGCGACGTCCCCGGACCGCGCCCGCAGCACCTGGCGCACGTGCTCAGCGCCGGCGACACGCTGCTCCTGCGCTACCTCCGCCGGCGCTGACCCGCCCTACTCGCGGCGCCGCTCGTTCCCGTCGCGCTTGGCCTCGGAGGCCGGACGGGCGGCGATCACGGGGTGGGCGCCGGTGAAGCCGTCACGGGCGGACGCGATCGCCAGGATGCGCGGCTTCGCGACGTGCCAGCCCACGATCAGGGCGGGCACGCCGACCACCGCGACGATCCCCACGGTCCAGGTGCCGGTCGGGAAGTCGACGGCGATGAGGACCACCACGATCACCAGGAACGCCAGGGTGAGCCACGAGGTCACTGGGGCGCCGGGCATCCGGAAGGACGGGCGCTCCAGGCGCCCCTGGGCCGCCCAGCGCTGCAGCTGCATCTGGCAGAGGACGATCATGCCCCAGCCCGTGACGATGCCCAGCGCCGAGACGTTGAGGACGATCTCGAAGGCCTCGGACGGCACGAAGAGGTTCAGCATGATCCCGATCAGGGTGATGCTCGCCGTGAGCAGGATGCCGCCGTAGGGGACGCCCTGCTTGTTCATCCGGCCGGTGAAGGCGGGGGCGGAGCCGTTGAGCGCCATGGAGCGGAGGATGCGGCCGGTCGAGTAGAGCCCGGCGTTGATGCTGGAGAGCGCGGCCGTCAGCACGACGAAGTTCATGATCGATCCGGCGATCTCGCCCGAGGAGCCGTCGCCCAGCGAGCTGAAGAACGTGACGAACGGGCTCTCGCCCTTCGAGTAGGCCGTGTAGGGCAGCAGCAGCGTCAGCAGCAGCACCGAGCCGACGTAGAAGACGGCGATGCGCAGGATGACCGAGTTGATCGCGCGCGGGATGACCTTCGCCGGCTCCGCGGTCTCGCCCGCCGCCGTGCCGACAAGCTCGACTCCGGAGTAGGCGAACACCACGCCCTGGACGACCAGGACGCTGGCGATCAGGCCACCGGGCAGGATGCCGCCGTTGTCGTTCCAGAGGCTGATCCCGGGGTCCACGGCGACGCCGCCGGACTGCAGCGGCCAGCCCGCGGCGAGCACGACGACGCCGATCACCAGGAAGACCACCAGCGCCGTGACCTTGATCAGCGCGAACCAGAACTCCAGCTCCCCGAAGACCTTGACCGAGACGAGGTTCAGCGAGAGCACGACGACCAGGGCGATGAGTGCGAGGAGCCACTGGGGCACGGAGGAGAAGAGCGACCAGTACTTCACGTAGAGGGCCACCGCGGTGACGTCGGCGATCGCGGTCATCGCCCAGTTCAGGAAGTACATCCAGCCGGCGACGAAGGCGGCCTTCTCGCCCAGGAACTCGCGGGCGTAGGAGATGAAGGAGCCCGAGCTCGGCCGGTGCAGGACCAGCTCGCCGAGCGCGCGAAGGATCAGGTAGGCGAAGACGCCGCAGACCGCGTACACGACGACGAGCGAGGGACCGGCGGTGGCGAGTCGGCCGCCGGCGCCGAGGAAGAGGCCGGTGCCGATCGCGCCGCCGATGGCGATCATCTGCAGCTGCCGGGGCTTGAGGCCGGGACGGTAGCCCTCCTGCTCCTTCGAGAAGTCGGGCTGCACGGGCCCGCGGTCGTCGTCGCTCTGCGTCACGGGGGCTCCCTCGTCACCGGATCGCGCCGGGCGGCTGCTCCGGCACGCCCGTCAGGGTAAGGGCGCGCTGCTCGGAGGAGGCGGGTGGCGCGGTCCGCGGCATGCGGATCCTCTCAGGATCGGGGCGCCTACCCTGGAGGCATGAGCGGTCCCGACCTCGCACGGCAGTCCTCGCTCGAGGGCGTCCGGATCCCGTCGCCGGCGAGGCGCCTGAACGGCGGCACCGATCCGGCGCTCGTCTGGCGCAACGAGCTCGACGGGCTGACCTTCCGCGTGGACGCCGGGTATCTGAAGTGGAATCCCCGGTCCACGGGCGTCGACCTCCGTCGCGAGATCGCGCGTCTGCGCTGGCTGGAGGGGCGGATCGACGCGCCCCGGATCCTGGAGGCGGGCGAGGACGAGGAGGGGCAGTGGCTCCTCACCGCACCGCTGCCCGGGCGGAGCGCCGTCGATCCGAAGTGGACAGCCCGGCCGGAGGAGGCCGTCCGCGCGATCGCGGCCGGCCTGCGGGCGGTCCACGCGCTCCCCGTCGACGCGGTGCCCAAGGAGCTGCGCGGCGACTCCTGGTTCGCGCGCCGGCCGTCGGCGCTCGGCGCGGCTCCGGAGCTCGTGGACCCCGTCGTGGTGCACGGCGACGCGTGCGCTCCGAACACGCTGGTCGACGACGACGGACGCTGGAGCGGCACGGTCGACGTCGGCGACCTGGGCGTGGGCGACCGCTGGGCGGATCTGGCGGTCGCCGCGGTCAGCCTCGGCTGGAACTACGGCCCCGGCCACACCCCGCTGCTCCTCGCGGAGTTCGGAGCGGATCCGGACGACGAGCGAGCGGCCTACTACCGCGCGCTCTGGTCGTCCGAGTCCTGAGTCACTTCTTCTTCGCGGCCTCGTCGTCCTGGGCCGCGCCCTCGTCGCTGCGGTTCTCGCTCGCCAGGCGCAGCCAGCGTCCGTCGCGGACGTCCTTCTCGTGTACGGCCGCCTTCTTGTCGCTCGCGGCGGTGTCGCGCGGGGGGAGCTGGATGGTCTCCTCCGCCTCGATGCCCGCCTGCAGCTCGCGTCCGCGCTCGAGCTCGGCGTCGAACTCCGCGCCGAAGAGCAGGGCGATGTTGGTGATCCAGATCCAGAGGAGGAAGACGATCACCGCGCCGAGCGAGCCGTAGGTCTTGTTGTAGTTGGAGAAGTTGGCCACGTAGAACGCGAAGCCGGTCGAGGCGATCAGCCAGATCGCCAGGGCGACGATCGATCCGATGCTGATCCAGCGGAACTTCGGCTGGCGGATGTTGGGCGCCCAGTAGTACAGGATCGCGACGATCACGATCGCGATGACCACGAGCACCGGCCATTTCGCGATGTTCCACACGGTGAGGGCGGCGGGGCCGAGGCCCACGACGTCGCCGACGGCTGTCGCGACCGGTCCGCTGAGCACGAGGATGAGCGCAGCGATCACGATCAGGACGACCGTCACCACGGTCACGCCGAGCATCGTCGGGCGGAGCTTCCAGAAGGGGCGCCCCTCGTCGATCTGGTAGACGCGGTTCATCGCGCGGCCGAAGGCGCCGACGTAGCCGGAGGCGGACCAGATCGCTCCGACGACACCGGTCACGAAGGCGAGACCCGCGGCGGAGGAGCTGGTCAGCGCCTGGATCGGGTCGCGCAGCAGGTCGACGACCTCGCTCGACGCGAGGTTCCCGATCAGGTCGAGCACCAGATCGGTGGTGGCCTGCGCCTGGCCGAAGAGCCCCAGCACCGACACGATCGCGAGCAGGGCGGGGAAGAGCGCGAGCACGGCGTAGTAGGTGAGCGCGGCGGCGAGGTCGGTGCACTGGTCCGCGCCGAACTCGCGGGCCGTCTTCTTGAGGACGTAGAACCAGGAGCGCTTGGTGATGTCGGTGACGTCGTCGGGCTTCCGGGAATCGTCGGGATCGGGCGCTGTCTTCTCGCGGGTCGTGCTCTGCTCGGCCATGCGGACACGCTACGGGGCCGACAGTCGTCGGACGGCCCCCTTGACGGCGCGGCCGGTCGTGTCGCGGGTCAGGCCCGGCGCTGGCGCGCAGCGGCGAGGGTGCCGAAGAGGAGGAAGGAGCAGGTCGCGGCGAGGACGGTCAGCAGCGGAGCCTCCCAGCCGCCGCTCGCGTCGTGCGCGAACCCGATGACGGTCGGGGCGGTGGCGGCCACGGCGTAGCCGATCCCCTGCACCGTGGCCGAGAGCCGCGACGCGTGGGCGTCGGAGCGGGAGAGCCGCACGACGAGCACGAAGACCACCGTGAATCCTCCGCCCTGGGCCGCGCCGCCCAGCACGCACCAGAGCGCCCAGAGCTGCGGGGCGAGCAGCAGCCCCGCCGGCACTGTGCACCAGAGGAGGCCGACGAGCACGATGCTCCCCAGGGGTCCGAGCCTCCGGACCAGGAGCGGGACGCCGAGGGCGCCGGCGACCGCGGCGAGCTGGAACACCGAGGCGCTCGCGCCCGCGGTCGCGATCGAGAAGCCGTTGCGGTCGACGAGCAGCGAGGGGAGCCACGCCGTCACTCCGTAGTACGAGAACGCCTGGCTCGAGAAGCAGAGCGCGAGCGCCAGCACGGTCGCGCTGCGGAAGATCCGCGGAGCCGGTGCGGCCGGTGCGCGGTCGGCGCGGGACGGGCGGGGAGTCGGACGCAGGGCCGCCCGAGGCCCCACGGCCACGAGCCAGCCGGCCAGAGCGAGGGCGTTGAGGGCGAGCCAGACGAGCAGGGCGCCTCGCCAGCCGAGGGTTAGAGCGAGCGGAGCGGTGCCGAGCGAGGTGATCGTCGAGCCGATGTTGAGGGCCGCGGTGTAGACGCCCGTCGTGAGGTCGACGCGCTCGGGAGCGACGTCCCGCCGGATCACGACGGGGAGGACGACGTTGCCGATCGTGATGGAGACGCCGATCAGGATGGTGCCCGCCACGGCCGGTCCCACGTCGCCGATCGATCGGATGATCGTGCCGAGCGCGACGCCGATCACCGTGACGGTCACGGCGGCGTCGGGTCCCGCGCGGCGGATCACCAGGAGGGCGAGCGGAGTCGCCAGGGCGAAGCAGAGCACGGGGATGCTGGTGAGGATCCCCGCCTGGCCCGCGGACAGCGCGAGGTCCTCGCGCACCGCGTCGATGATGGGCGCGACGGCGACGATCGGACCGCGCAGGACCAGCGCGACCAGGGCGACCGCCACGACGAGGAGCCAGGGAGCGCTCCGGCGCGCGGTCATCGGGGCGTCGAGGGCCGCGGCACCCCGGTCAGCCGGCCAGGCCGGGGACCCCGGCCGAGAGGTTGCCGACGATGGTGAAGACGCCCGACACCAGACCGAGGATCCCGGTGACGAGTCCGGCCGTCGCGAGCCCGCGACCGCCTCCGACGAGCGGTGCGGCCGCCCGGCCCTTCGCCGAGAAGACGATGGCGAGGATCGAGGGGATCAGCAGCGGATTGATCAGCAGGCTCAGGACGCCGAGCACGAGGCTCGCGATCGCCATGGGGTTGCGGCCCGCCGCGGAGGACGGGGCGGACGGATAGGCGTACAGCTCCTGCTCCGGAGCGCCCGGGGGCGTGCCGTAGGCGGGAGCGGGCGCCGAGGAGGACGGGCGGGACCGGTCCGTCCACGCCGCGCCGTCCCAGTAGAGCTCCGAGCCGAGGTCGGCCGGATGCGGGTACCACCCGGGCGCGGGCAGCGGAGCGGAGTCGTCGGGCATGGGGCGAGTCTAGAGCGGCGCCGATCAGCTCTTGGGCTGCTCGATGCCGAGCGCGTTCCCGTCGGGATCGAGGATCCAGGACGCCCAGACGCTGCCGCGGTCGGCCACGCCGTTCTCGGTGCGCAGCTCGTCGCTGTCGTAGTCCTCCGGAGCCACGCCCCGAGCTGCCAGCGCGTCCAGCTCGGCGCGCAGGTCGGCCACCCGCCAGGCGGCCTTGGTCTGCTCGTCCTTCGAGCCCGTGGTGCTGGCGGTGACGGTGAGCCGCGTGCCGCCGCAGGAGTAGGCGATCGCCGACTCGCTCTCCTCGAGGACCTCCAGTCCCAGGGAGCCGGCGTAGAAGGCGCGGGAGGCGGCGAGGTCGCGGGAGAGCAGAACGGGGCCGATGGGGGAGTCGGAGAGCACGGTGAGTCCTTTCGTCGGTGGGCCTCCAGTCGACGCCCGCTGCGGCCCGGCGCGGAAGGGGTTGCCACCGGGCCGGCCGGAGGGAGCTGGCGCGGCCGAATGGCCTCGGCCGTGCCCGCCGCGCGGCCGGGAGGAGCCCTCATGAGCTGGACCATCGACGAGGTGGCGTGGACCCACCCGGACGCCGAGCGTCTGCGCGACGCGCAGCGGTGCGAGCTCGACGAGCGCTACGGCAACGACGACCACGAGCCCGGCACGCCGCCCTCGGCCGACGACGTGCCCGTCTTCCTCGTCGCCCGCGACGCGAGCGGCACGGCGGTGGCCTGCGGCGGACTGCGGCCTCTCGACGACGACGTCCTCGGACCGGGGGCGATCGAGGTGAAGCGGATGTTCGCCGACCGCGCCGCCCGCGGCACCGGAGCGGCCACGGCCGTCCTGCGCGCGCTCGAGGCGCGGGCGGCCGCTCTGGGCACGACGCGCCTGGTGCTGGAGACCGGGACGCTCCAGCCCGACGCGATGCGGTTCTACCTCCGGGAGGGCTACCACGCCATCCCGCCGTTCGGCGCCTACATCGGGTCCGAGCACTCGGTCTGCTACGCCCGCGATCTCGCTCCCGGCGCCTGAGCGTCAGCGGCGCAGGGTCTCCACCGGGTACTCGCCGAAGCGGCGGTGGTACGCCCCCGAGAAGCGGCCCTGGTTGAGGAAGCCCCAGCGCGCGGAGACGGCGCGCACGGTCTCCTCGCCCGGAGCGCCCTCGCGCAGCTCGACGCGCGCCCGGTCGAGACGCACGCCGCGCAGGTAGCCGAGCGGAGTGTCGCCGAAGTGCCTCCGGAACGCGGCCTGCAGCGCCCGCGGAGTGAGCCCCGCCGCTGTCGCGATGTCGGACACGGTGACGGGCGACGCGGCGAACGCGTGCAGGAACTCGGCGGCACGCAGCAGGTGCTCGAGCCCCGGCCGCAGCACCTGCGCCGGAACGACGACCGGCCGGTGCGCGAAGGTCGCGAGCAGGTGCAGAGCGACGCCGCGCTCGGCCGCCACGAGCTGCAGCGCTGTCGCCTCGCGGCCCGACCGGAGGACGCCCGCGAAGTCGTCGACCGCCCGCCACCAGCCCGGGAGTGCCGACGCGGAGGCGATCGAGCGGTGGTCGAAGACGAGCGGCAGCGGCACGCCGTCGCCGGCCTCGGACGCGACCTGCTCGAGGAGGCCGGCGGCCACGTGCACGAGCCGCTGCTGGAAGTCGCGGCTGACGAACTCGAACGGACGCGCGCTGGGGAACACGACCGGCCGCCCCGGCAGGTGGACGATCCGATCGCCCTCCGGGTCCACCACGCTCGTGCCGGAGAGGAACCACGAGACGACGTACTCGCCCGCCGGACGCAGCCCCCCGGACACGGAGCCCCGGAAAACAGACGTCCGCAGGCTCACGCCCTCGCTCCCGGAGACGTCGTAGCGGAAGGAGAAGGGCCGCTCGACCGGTTCCGTCCGGAATCCCGACCCGCCGTAGCCGTCCGAGTAGAAGCGCCGCGCCTCCTCCAGATCGGCCCCGGAGCGCGTGAAGCGCTGCAGCGCAGGACCGGCACCCATCGGACCAGGATGCCACCTGGACGGATTGCGCACCGGTCGCCCCCGCGCCCCTCTCCGGGGCACGTCCTGTCGGCAGGGTGACGGGGTCGGACGACACGGACGGAGACGCATGGAGATCAGCGCACGCAGACTCGCGGCACGCGACGCGGTGGCCGTCGTCGCCGTGCTCGCCGCACTCGAGGGGGCGCTCGCCGTGGACTCCCTGCCGCCCGGCCTGGAGGAGGTCCTCCTGCACCAGCTCGAGCGCAGCTCGCTCGTGCTCCCCGGCGCCGACCGGGACGAGCTCGCCTCCGCTCTGCGCGCGCTCGGCGTCCGCGTGCGCGACGCGCTCGGGTAGAGGCCGCCGCCGACTACAGTCGAGGGGTCAACCGAGCCCGAGGAGTGCCCGCACGTGTCGAACGAACCGTCGAATCCCGCAGAGAACGAGTCCCACTCGGTCGTCACCGAGGCGGGCACGGGATTCACGCACTTCACCGACCGGGCCGTGGTCGCGATCCGCGTCAACGGGGAGCTCAAGGACCTCGCCGCCGACGTCGTGCCGGGCGACCGCATCGAGCCGGTGCTCATCTCCTCGCCGGACGGGCTGAACATCCTCCGCCACTCCGCGGCCCACGTGCTCGCGCAGGCGGTGCAGCAGATCAACCCGGAGGCGAAGCTGGGCATCGGCCCGCCCGTCACCGACGGCTTCTACTACGACTTCGACGTCGAGGAGCCCTTCACGCCCGAGGCGATGAAGGCGCTCGAGAAGGCGATGGACCGCATCGTCCGCCAGGGCCAGCGGTTCGTGCGCCGCGTCGTCTCCGAGGAGGAGGCGCGCGCCGAGCTCGCCGGCGAGCCCTACAAGCTCGAGCTGATCGGGATCAAGGGCGGGGGAGCCGAGGACGAGAGCGTCGAGGTCGGCGGCGCCGAGCTCACCATCTACGACAACGTCGACCCGCGTTCCGGCGAGACGGTCTGGAAGGACCTCTGCCGCGGCCCGCATCTGCCCAACACCCGCATGATCGGCAACGGCTACGCCCTGACCCGCAACGCTGCCGCCTACTGGCGCGGCTCGGAGAAGAACCCGCAGCTGCAGCGCGTCTACGGCACCGCGTGGCCCACGAAGGACGAGCTTCGCGAGCACCAGGTCCGCCTCGAGGAGGCGGCGCGCCGCGACCACCGCAAGCTCGGCCACGAGCTCGACCTGTTCTCCTTCCCGGACGAGATCGGCTCCGGCCTCGCGGTCTTCCACCCCAAGGGCGGGATCATCCGCTACGAGATCGAGCAGTACATGCGCGAGCAGCTGCTCGCCCACGACTACGAGCTCGTCTACACGCCGCACATCACCAAGGGCGACCTGTTCCTCACGAGCGGGCACCTGCAGTGGTACTCCGAGGGGATGTTCCCCCCGATGCACCTCGACGAGCTGCAGGACGAGGACGGCAACGTCACCCGCCAGGGCCAGGACTACTACCTCAAGCCCATGAACTGCCCGTTCCACAACCTGATCTTCCGCTCGCGCGGCCGCAGCTACCGCGAGCTCCCGTTGCGCCTGGCCGAGTTCGGCACCGTGTACCGCTACGAGAAGAGCGGCACCCTGCAGGGCCTCACCCGCGTGCGCGGCCTGACCCAGGACGACGCCCACATCTACGTCGCGCAGGAGGACGTGTCGGCCGAGCTGACCCGCAACCTCGAGTTCGTGCTGCAGGTGCTGCGCGACTACGGCCTCGACGACTTCTACCTCGAGCTGTCCACGAACGAGGAGGGCAACCCGAAGTTCGTCGGTGCGCCCGAGCAGTGGGAGGAGGCGATCGAGTCGCTGCGCGCGGTCGCCGTCGCCTCCGGTCTCGAGCTGGTGCCGGATCCGGGAGGAGCGGCGTTCTACGGTCCGAAGATCTCGGTGCAGGCGCGCGACGCCATCGGCCGCACCTGGCAGATGTCGACCATCCAGCTCGACTTCAACCAGCCCGAGCGCTTCGAGCTCGAGTACACGGCCTCGGACGGCTCGAAGAAGCGGCCCGTGATGATCCACCGCGCGCTCTTCGGCTCCATCGAGCGCTTCTTCGCGATCCTCACCGAGCACTACGCCGGGGCGTTCCCGGTCTGGCTGTCGCCGGTCCAGGTCGTGGGCATCCCGATCGCCGACGAGTACCTGCCCTACCTCGAGGAGGTCGTCGGCGAGCTCAAGCGGTCGGGCATCCGCGCCGAGATCGACTACTCCAGCGACCGGATGCAGAAGAAGATCCGCAACGCCACGCTGCAGAAGGTGCCCTTCCAGATGATCGTGGGGGAGAAGGACCGCGACGCCGGAGCCGTCAGCTTCCGCTTCCGCGACGGCACGCAGGAGAACGGGATCCCGGTCGCCGACGCCGTCGCGCGCATCCGCGAGGCCGTCGCCTCGAAGGCGCAGGTCTGAGCGTGAGCGACGGCTGCGTGCCCGAGGGAGCGGAGGGCTCGGCGCACCTCGCCGGGGTTCCCGACGAGTTCCAGCGCCTGTGGACGCCGCACCGGATGGTCTACATCCAGAAGGGGCAGCCCGGAGCCGACGACTGCCCCTTCTGCGTGGCGCCGACGCTGAGCGACGAGGAGGCCCTCATCGTCGCCCGCGGGGAGCACGCCTACGTCCTGCTGAACCTGTTCCCGTACAACTCCGGCCACCTCCTGGTCTGCCCGTACCGGCACATCCCGCTCTACGACGAGGCCACTCCCGAGGAAGTGGCCGAGATCGGAGCGCTCACGCAGACGGCGATGCGCGTCGTCCGCTCGGTCTCGAACAACGACGGCTTCAACCTCGGGATGAACCAGGGCGCGGTCGCGGGAGCGGGGATCGCCGCGCACCTGCACCAGCACGTGGTTCCGCGCTGGGCGACCGACGCGAACTTCTTCCCGATCATCGCCCGCACGAAGGCGCTCCCGCAGCTGCTCGGCGACGTGCGGGCGAGCCTCGCGGCGGCCTGGCCGAGCCTCTAGACCGCCGCCCGGCCCCCTGTCCAGCGCCGCGGACGGCGGGCGCCGTCTCGTAGACTCGGAGCTGCCGTCGGCGGAAGTCGCCGCACAGAACAGGACTCGCGAACATGACCGACACCACCACTCCGTCCTCGTCCGCTCCCGAGCAGTTCGGCTCGAGCCGCGTCAAGCGCGGTCTCGCCGAGATGCTCAAGGGCGGCGTCATCATGGACGTCGTCGACGCCGATCAGGCCCGCATCGCGGAGGACGCCGGCGCGGTCGCCGTCATGGCGCTCGAGCGCGTCCCCGCCGACATCCGCTCGCAGGGCGGCGTCGCACGCATGAGCGACCCCGACCTGATCGACGGCATCGTCTCCGCCGTGTCGATCCCCGTCATGGCGAAGGCGCGCATCGGCCACTTCGTCGAGGCGCAGATCCTGCAGGAGCTCGGCGTCGACTACATCGACGAGTCCGAGGTCCTCTCGCCCGCCGACTACGTGAACCACATCGACAAGTGGAACTTCACCGTCCCCTTCGTCTGCGGAGCGACCAACCTGGGCGAGGCGCTGCGCCGCATCACCGAGGGCGCAGCGATGATCCGCTCGAAGGGCGAGGCCGGCACCGGCGACGTCTCCGAGGCGACCAAGCACATCCGCACGATCTCCGGCGAGGTCAACCGCCTGAAGGCGATGACCAAGGATGAGCTCTACGTCGCCGCGAAGGAGCTGCAGGCCCCCTACGACCTGGTCGTCGAGATCGCCCGGACCGGCAAGCTCCCCGTCGTTCTCTTCACCGCCGGCGGGGTCGCGACCCCGGCCGACGCGGCGCTGATGATGCAGCTGGGCGCCGACGGCGTGTTCGTCGGCTCCGGCGTCTTCAAGTCGGGCGAGCCCGCCAAGCGCGCGGCCGCGATCGTGAAGGCGACCACCTTCTTCGACGACGCGAAGGTCGTCGCGGAGGCCTCGCGCGGCCTGGGCGAGGCGATGGTCGGCATCAACGTGGCCGACGTGCCCGCGCCGCACCGCCTCGCCGAGCGTGGCTGGTAGCGCCGACGCGCCGCTCGCCGGCGCAGGATCGGCGCGGGAGTCCCTCGAGGGGCTCCGCGTCGGGGTCCTCGCGCTGCAGGGCGACTTCCGCGAGCACGCGCACGTCCTGCGCGAGCTGGGCGCCGAGGTGGTGCTGGTGCGACGCCCGGAGGAGCTCGCCACCGTCGCGGGGCTGGTCATCCCGGGCGGCGAGTCCACGGTGATGGACAAGCTGTCGCGCCTCTTCGGCCTCGCGGAGCCGGTCGTCGAGGCGATCAGTGCGGGGATGCCCGTCTACGGGACCTGCGCCGGGCTGATCATGCTCGCCGACCGGGTCCTCGACCGCATCGACGGCCAGAGCAGCTTCGGCGGCCTGGACGTGTCGGTCCGGAGGAACGCGTTCGGCAACCAGCTCGACTCCTTCGAGACCGATCTCGACGTGCCGGCCATCGGCGATCCGCCGGTGCACGCGGTCTTCATCCGCGCACCGGTCGTGGAGGAGCTGGGCGAGCGGGCGACCGCGCTCGCCAGTGTCGCCGACGGGCGGGTGGTCGCGGTCGAGCAGGGCAACCTCCTCGGGACGGCGTTCCATCCCGAGATCACCGGCGACTACCGGTTCCACGAGCTGTTCCTGCGGAAGGTCGCGGCGACGCGCTTCGGCGACTGACCCGCTGCCGTCCCCTCCGCCAGGGGTGGACGGTGCGGGACACGCGGGCCAGGGTGGTCGCATGCCCGAACTCCCCGAGGTCCAGGCCCTCGCTCTAGATCTCGACGCGCGCCTGGGCGGACGCGTCCTCGAGCGGCTCGACGTGTTCGCGATCTCCGCCCTCAAGACCGTGGCCATCCCGCCGTCGGCTCTCTCCGGCGAGACCGTCCACGGAGTGTCGCGGCACGGCAAGTTCCTCGACATCGCAGTCGGCGAGGCCCACGTTCTCCTGCACCTCGCCCGCGCCGGCTGGGTCCGCTGGCGGCCCGAGCGGCCGACGGCGCCGGCGAAGCCCGGCCGGGGACCGCTCGCCGCGCGGCTGGTCCTCGACGACGGGTCGGGGTTCGACGTGACGGAGGCCGGCACCAAGAAGAGCCTCGCGCTCTCGATCGTCGCCGATCCGCTCGACGTCCCGGGCGTCGCCCGGCTGGGTCCCGATCCGCTGGACCCGGAGTTCACCGAGGAGATCCTCGGCGCGATCCTCGCCACGGCGGGCAGGGCGCAGGTGAAGGGCGTCCTCCGCGACCAGTCCCGCATCGCCGGCATCGGCAACGCCTACTCCGACGAGATCCTCCACGTGGCGCGCAGGTCGCCCTTCAAGCCCGCCGCGCTCAACGCCGACGAGCTGGACCGCCTCTACGCGGCCCTCCGCTACACACTCGAGGAGGCGCTCGCCCGCGCCGAGGGCCTGCACGCGGCCGACCTCAAGCGCGAGAAGAAGCTCGGCATGCGCGTCCACGGCCGCACAGGAGAGGCGTGCCCCGTCTGCGGCGACACGATCCGCCAGGTGGTCTTCCACGACTCCACGCTCCAGTACTGCCCCACCTGCCAGACCGACGGCAGGATCCTCGCCGACCGGCTGCTGTCGCGGCTGATCAGATAGCGAGCCGGTCCCTGCCCGGCTCGCCGCGGTCGGCTCTCGGGGGTGGCTGGGTGGGTGGAGCGGGTCGCGTTCGCCTAGCGCGATCCGCTGGGACGCGGATCGTGCGTTCGGCGGTGCCTGTGGGAGCCGGTCCCTGCCCGGCTCGCCGCGGTCGGCTTCCGGAGATGGCGGGGCGGGTGGAGCGGGTCGCGTCCGCCTACAGCGATCCGCTGGCACGCGGACCACTGGTTCGGCTGTGCTTGTGGCGAGCCGGTCCCTGCCCGGCTCGCCGCGGTCGGCTTCCGGAGATGGCTGGGTGGGTGGAGCGGGTCGCGTTCGCCTACAGCGATCCGCTGGTACGCGGATCACTGGTTCGGCTGTGCTTGTGGCGAGCCGGTCCCTGCCCGGCTCGCCGCGGTCGGCTCTCGGGGGTGGCTGGGTGGGTGGAGCGGGTCGCGTCCGCCTAGCGCGATCCGCTGGGACGCGGACCGTGCGTTCGGCGGTGCGGGGGGCGCGTGGGGAGGGCGGCTCGTCGCCGGCGAGACGGGCGCGGAAGGCTCGGTGCTCGGGCCGAGACGGGCGCGGACCGGCTCTCGAATAGACTGGCCCCTGCCATCAGCGGCGCCCTCGGGGGCCGCACGCAACGAGATTTCCGAGGGAGCACCGTGTCCGGGCATTCCAAGTGGGCCACGACCAAGCACCAGAAGGCGATCAAGGACTCGCGCCGCGCGAAGTCCTTCGCCAAGCTGATCAAGAACATCGAGGTGGCCGCCAAGATCGGCGGCGCCGACCTCTCCGGCAACCCGACGCTCGTCGACGCCGTGCAGAAGGCGAAGAAGACCTCGGTGCCGAACGACAACATCGACCGCGCGATCAAGCGCGGTGCCGGCCTCACCGGCGAGGTCATCGACTACACGACGATCATGTACGAGGCCTACGGCCCCAACGGCATCGCCCTGCTCGTCGAGTGCCTCACCGACAACAAGAACCGCGCCGCGGCGGACGTCCGCACCGCGATGACCCGCAACGGCGGCACCATGGCCGACCCGGGCAGCGTCGCGTACAACTTCGCGCGCAAGGGCGTCATCTCCGTGCCCCACGGAGAGAGCGTCACCGAGGACGACGTGCTCGGCGCGGTCCTCGACTTCGGTGTCGACGACGTGCTCGACCACGGCGAGAGCTTCGAGGTCCGCGTCGAGCCGAGCGAGCTCGTCCCGGCCCGCTCGGCCCTGCAGGAGGCGGGCATCGACTACGACTCCGCCGACATCGAGTTCGTCGCCTCCCTCCAGGTCGAGGCCGACGCCGAGACGGCCCGCAAGGTCTTCCGCCTGATCGACGCGCTCGAGGACTCGGACGACGTGCAGAACGTCTACACCAACCTCGACATCACGGCCGAGGTGCGCGCCGAGCTCGAGAACGAGGAGTGACGCGGTGAGCCCGGCCCGATCCTGGAGGGCGGCCTGATGCGCGTCCTCGGGATCGACCCCGGGCTCACCCGCTGCGGCGTCGGCATCGTCGACGTCTCGCGCGACCGCCGCGCGACCCTCGTGCACGTGACGGTCCTCCGGACACCGCCCGACGACGCGCTGGAGCGCCGCCTGCTGGCCCTGGGCGACGGGCTCGAGGCGCTGCTCGACGAGCACCGCCCCGACGCCGTCGCGATCGAGCGGGTCTTCGCGCAGAACAACGTCAGCACCGTGATGGGCATCGCGCAGATCAGCGGCGTAGCCCTCGTCGCGGCGGCCCGGCGCGGGCTCCCGGTCGGGATGCACACGCCGAGCGAGGTGAAGGCCGCCGTCACCGGCTACGGAGCCGCGGACAAGCGCCAGGTCACCGCGATGATCCAGCGCGTCCTCCGGCTCGACGCCCCGCCGCGGCCGGCCGACGCGGCCGACGCCCTCGCCCTGGCCGTCTGCCACGCCTGGCGGGCCCCTCTCGCGCCGTCCTCCGGGTCGGCGGGAGCCGGTGCCGACGGAGCGGCGGGCGGCACAGCAGCGCAGCGGGCGTGGCGCGCCGCCGAGGCCGCGAGTCGAACGCCTGTTCGAGCATCTAGACTGACGCGGTGATCTCCTCCCTCCGCGGCACCGTCCTCTCCGCCCGCGGGAGTCTCGCCGTCCTCGACGTCCACGGCGTCGGCTACGCGGTGAACGTGACCCCGCAGCACGCGCTCGAGATGCGCGTCGGCGACGAGACCACGGTCAGTACCGTGCTCGTCGTCCGCGAGGACTCGCTCACCCTCTACGGCTTCCCCGACGAGGAGCAGCTCGAGATCTTCGAGCTGCTGATCGGCGTGACCGGCGTCGGCCCGAAGTCCGCCCTCGGCGTGCTCGGCGCGGTCGAGCCGGACCGGATCGCGCAGGCGGTCGCCGACGAGGACGACGGGGTGTTCCGGAAGGTCAGCGGCATCGGCCCGAAGACGGCCAAGCTGATCATCCTGTCGCTCGCCGGCAAGGTGACCGTCCGTCCGCGCGCCGCCCGCGGCTCCGGTCCCGCCGCCACCGCCGCGCAGAACGTGCTCGCGGCGCTCGTCGGCCTGGGCTGGCCCGAGCGCACCGCGGCCGATGTGGTCGACGAGATCCTGCTCGACGCGCAGGCCTCCGACGCCGCGAACGTGCAGGCGCTGCTCCGGCTCGCCCTCGCCCGCCTCGGTCCGGCGGCCCGCTCGTGAGCGACGAGGTGCTGGGCGCCGAGGTCGCATCGGAGGCCGAGGTCGCCTTCGAGGGCGCCCTGCGGCCCAGGAACCTCAGCGAGTTCGTCGGCCAGCGCAAGGTGCGCGGCCAGCTCGAGCTGCTGCTCAAGGCCGCGGCCATGCAGGGCCGGACCCCGGACCACATCCTGCTGGCGGGCCCGCCCGGTCTCGGCAAGACGACCCTCGCGATGATCGTGGCGGAGGAGAGCTCCTCGCCCCTGCGGCTCTCCAGCGGCCCCGCGATCCAGCACGCGGGCGACCTCGCCGCCGTCCTCTCCTCGCTGCTGCCCGGCGAGATCCTCTTCATCGACGAGATCCACCGCATGGCGCGCTCCGCGGAGGAGATGCTCTACCTCGCGATGGAGGACTTCAGGATCGACATCATGGTCGGCAAGGGGGCGGGAGCGACGTCCGTCCCGCTGGATCTCGCCCCGTTCACGCTCGTCGGCGCCACGACCCGCTCCGGCCTGCTGCCCAATCCGCTCCGCGACCGCTTCGGCTTCACCGCGCACCTCGAGTTCTACGCGGAGGACGAGCTGCGGCAGGTGCTCGCCCGGGCGGCACGGCTGCTCGAGCTCGACATCGACGCGGACGCGATCGCCGAGATCGCCGGCCGCTGCCGAGGCACCCCGCGCATCGCCAACCGCCTGCTCCGGCGGGTGCGGGACTTCGCCCTGGTCCACGGCGGACGGGCCGACGTGACCGCCGTCCGCGCGGCGCTGGAGCTCTACGACGTCGACGCGCTCGGACTCGACCGGCTCGACCGCGCGGTGATGGAGATCGTGCTGACCCGCTTCGACGGGGGGCCGGTCGGCCTGAACACCCTCGCCGTGTCGGTGGGGGAGGAGGCGGAGACGGTCGAGGCCGTCGTCGAGCCGTTCCTCGTGCGGATCGGATTGCTGACCCGGACGCCGCGCGGCCGCGTGGCGACCCCCGCCGCCTACCGCCACTTCGGCATCGACCCCCGGGGGACGGCGGCTCAGCCGCCCCTGTTCCCCGATGATCTATGATTCTCTAGGCCCGACGGGCCGCTCGATCCGCTCCGCCTCGACCTGAGGCCGCGCGGCGGATCGCCCATCCACTCCGGAAGGCCCACCCATGGATCCGACGATCATCCTGCTCGTCCTGCTGCTCGCCGTGATGATCATCTTCATGTTCCGCAACAACAAGAAGCGCCAGCGCGACGCGGAGAGCATGAAGAACAACCTCCAGCCGGGGGTGGAGCTCATGACCGGCTCCGGCCTCTTCGGCACCGTCGTGTCGATCGACGACGAGGCGAACAAGATCGTCATCGAGTCGACCCCCGGCACGCTGCTGACCATCCACCGTCAGGCGATCGCCCGGCTCATCGACCCTAGCGAGAACGCCGTCGTCGTCGAGACCGAGGACGAGGCCGACCCGCTGACCGCGACCGGCTCGCCCGAGTTCGGCGAGCGCGACTCCGCGCACCGCGACCCGCTGGTGGACCCGGTCGAGCGCGACCGCCGCCCCGACGCGCAGTAGTCTCCTGGGCGGGCCGGGCGCATCGGCGCCCGCCCGCCCTTCTCCACGCCCGGGCGTCCCCGGGCCGATCACCGTCGACCGAAGAGAAAGCTGAGCCCTGGGTGGCCGCATCAACCCCCGTCCGGAAGGCCCGCCGCTCCCTGAGCTGGCTCGGTGTCCTGATCCTCGCTCTCGTCGGACTCAATACGGCGGCCGTCCTCTGGGGCGGCGGCTCCTGGACGCCGAAGCTCGCCCTCGACCTCGAGGGCGGCACGCAGATCGTCCTGCAGCCGCAGCTGAACGACGGCGACACCGTCTCGTCGGAGCAGCTGACGCAGGCCGTCTCGATCATCCGCCAGCGCATCGACGCGTCCGGCGTCTCCGAGGCCGAGATCACGACCCAGGGCTCGAGCAACATCGTCGTCTCGATCCCGGGCACGCCCGACGACGAGACGCTCCAGCGCATCGAGGCCTCGGCGAAGCTCGACTTCCGCCCAGTCCTCGTCGCGAGCCAGGCCACCAACAGCTCGGTCGGCGGCGACGCGACGTCCTCGCCCACGCCGACGCCCGTCGACCCGTCGCTCTCGACGGAGCCGACCGCCTCGCCGACGAACGCGAGCGACCTCGCCTACCTCACGCCGGCGCTCGAGGCCCAGTACACCTCGTTCGACTGCGCGTTCCTCAACGGCCAGGACCCGAACCTCGCCGCGGCCGACCAGCCGCTCATCACCTGCGACGACAGCGGGACGGTGAAGTACGTCCTCGGCCCGGTGGAGATCACCGGCGAGGACATCTCGGACGCCTCGAACGGCCTGATGACGACCTCCTCCGGCGCCAGCACCGGCACCTGGGCCGTCAACCTCTCGTTCGACGACCAGGGCACGCAGGCCTTCGGCGACGTGACCTCGCGCCTCGTGGCGCTGCAGGGTGCGCAGAACCAGTTCGCGATCGTCCTCGACGGCCGGGTCATCTCGGCCCCGTCGACGAACGCCGCCATCACCGACGGCAACGCGCAGATCTCGGGCTCCTTCACCCAGGAGTCGTCGAAGACGCTCGCCGACCAGCTCAAGTACGGCGCGCTGCCGATCGGCTTCCAGGTCCAGAGCTCGGACAGCATCTCGGCGACGCTCGGCTCCGCCCAGCTCGCCAGCGGCCTGCTCGCCGGCCTCATCGGCCTGATCCTCGTCATCGTCTACTCCATCGCGCAGTACCGCGTTCTCGGAGCCGTCACGATCGCCTCGCTGCTCGTCGCGGCGATCGTCACCTACCTCGTCGTCACGCTGCTGTCCTGGCGGGAGGGACTGCGCCTCTCGCTTGCAGGAGTCGCGGGTCTCATCGTCGCGATCGGCATCACGGCCGACTCGTTCATCGTGTACTTCGAGCGCATCCGCGACGAGCTCCGCGACGGACGCGGCCTCGAGTCCGCCGTCGAGTCCGGCTGGCGGCGCGCGCTGCGCACCATCTTCGCGTCCGACATGGTGAACCTGCTCGCCGCGGTGGTCCTCTTCCTCCTCGCCGTCGGCAGTGTCCGCGGCTTCGCGCTCACCCTCGGGATCACGACGATCATCGACCTGATCGTGGTGGCGCTGTTCACCCACCCGATCCTGCAGCTGATGGCCACGAGACCGTTCTTCGCCGAGGGGCACAAGGCCTCGGGCCTGGATCCCCGGGCGCTCGGGGCCGTCTACCGCGGCCGTGCCGCCTTCCGTCCGCAGGACCAGGTGGTCGCCGGCAAGCGCGCCTCCGCGTCCCGCGAGGCGGCCAAGCGCCAGACCATCGCCGAGCGGAAGGCCGCCGAGGCGGCCGGCCTGCGCGACTCCAACGACTCGAACGGGAAGGACGCGTGATGGCCAGCTTCTCGCAGTTCGGAAACGACCTCTACACCGGTGCGCGATCGATCGACTTCGTCGGCCGGCGCCGCACGTGGTACCTCGTCTCGCTCGCCCTGATCCTGATCACGCTGCTCGGGACGGTCGCCCGCGGCGGCTTCAACTTCGGCATCGAGTTCACCGGCGGCTCGCAGTTCACGGTGTCCTCGCCGTCAAGCCTCGAGCAGGCGACGGCGACGGACGCGGTGACCTCGGTCGCTCCGGAGACCGTGCCGCGCGTGTCCATCGTCGGCGACGACTCCATCCGCGTACAGACCGGCCAGCTCTCGACCGACGAGTCGACCGCGGTGCGGAACGCCCTGTCGGAGGCGTACGACGTGCCCACCGACCAGGTCGCCTCCTCCTTCATCGGAGCGGCGTGGGGCAACGACGTGACCCAGCAGGCCCTGCGCGGCCTGGTGATCTTCGTGGTCCTCGCGGCCCTGGCCATGTGGGCGTACTTCCGCACCTGGAAGATGTCGCTCGCGGCGATCGTCGCGCTCCTGCACGACCTCGTGATCGTGGCGGGCGTCTACGGCATCACCGGCACCGAGGTGTCGCCGGCGGCGGTGATCGGACTGCTGACGATCCTCGGCTACTCGCTCTACGACACGGTCGTGGTCTTCGACAAGATCCGCGAGAACACCGTGGAGGCGCTCGGCAGCACGACCCGCACCTTCTCCGAGACGGTGAACCTGGCCGAGAACCAGACTCTCGTGCGCTCCATCAACACCTCGATCGTCGCCGCCCTCCCGGTGGCCGCGATCCTCGTGATCGGCGCGTTCGTCCTCGGCGCGGGCACTCTCCGCGACATCTCCCTCGCCCTGCTGATCGGCATCATCGTCGGCACGTACTCGACGATCTTCGTCGCGGCGCCGCTGTACGCCCAGCTGCGCAGCCGGGAGCCCGAGATCTCCAAGCACGACAAGCGCGTGGAGTCGGCCCGGGCGAAGGCGACCGCGCCGGCCGCGCCGGCCGTGCAGGGCTGAGCCGTGGCCGACTACGCACAGGTCACGGCGGCCGACGCCGTCGGACTCGTCGAGCGCGACGAGGTCTGGCTGCTCGACGTCCGGGAGCCGCACGAATGGGCGGCGGGGCATGCTCCGGCCGCCCACCACATCCCGATGGGGGAGATCGGCGCCCGGCAGGACGAGCTCCCGGCCGACACGGCGATCCTGGTGGTCTGCCACTCCGGAGTCCGCTCCGCGATGGTGACGCAGGCCCTCGACGGCGCCGGCTACGAGGTCGCCAACGTCGACGCCGGCATGACCGCCTGGGCCGCGGCGGGCGGCGACGTGGTCGACGGCGAGGGGCGCCCGGGACGCATCGGCTGACGCCGGCGCCGTCCGCCCCGGGCGGAACGGTCATCGGCGCCGTCCGCACGGGCGATAATGGGGCGATGGAGATCCTCGCGTGACGGAAACGACGACGACGTCCTCGACCGCTGCCCTGCGCAGACTGGTCCCGCGGATCTTCTCGCGCGCGCAGCCCTCCGGTGCTGTCGACACCCTCGTCCGCACCGTCCGGATGCACCATCCGAAGAGCGACATCGCGCTGATCGAGCGCGCGTACTCGGTCGCGGAGCGGGCGCACGCGAACCAGAAGCGCCGCAGCGGCGAGCCCTACATCACTCATCCGCTGGCCGTCGCGCAGATCCTCGCCGACCTCGGCATCGGCTCGAAGACGATCGCCGCCGCGCTGCTGCACGACACCGTCGAGGACACCGACTACCAGCTCGACGAGCTCCGCGCGGACTTCGGCGACGAGGTCGCGATGCTCGTCGACGGCGTCACCAAGCTCGACAAGGTCAAGTACGGCGACAGCGCGCAGGCCGAGACCGTCCGCAAGATGATCGTGGCGATGTCGAAGGACATCCGCGTCCTGATCATCAAGCTCGCCGACCGCCTCCACAACGCGCGGACCTGGGGCTTCGTCCCCGCCGAATCCGCCGCCCGCAAGGCCACCGAGACTCTCGAGATCTACGCGCCGCTGGCGCACCGCCTCGGCATCCAGGCGATCAAGTGGGAGCTCGAGGACCTGTCCTTCGCGGTGCTCTACCCCAAGATCTACAACGAGATCGAGAGCCTGGTGAAGCGGCGGACGCCGCAGCGCGAGGAGTTCGTGCAGAACGTCATCGACCTGATCAGCGAGGACCTGCGGGCCGGGCGGATCCGCGGTCGTGTCGTCGGCCGGCCGAAGCAGTACTACTCGATCTACCAGAAGATGGTCGTCCGCGGTCGCGAGTTCGACGAGATCTACGACCTGGTCGGCATCCGCGTCCTCGTGAACTCGGTGCGCGACTGCTACGCCGTGCTCGGCTCGATCCACGCCCGCTGGACGCCGATGCCGGGCCGGTTCAAGGACTACATCGCCACTCCGAAGTTCAACCTCTACCAGTCGCTGCACACGACGGTCGTCGGGCCGAAGGGGCGTGCGGTCGAGATCCAGATCCGCACCAACGAGATGCACCAGCACGCGGAGTTCGGCATCGCGGCGCACTGGAAGTACAAGGAGCAGATGGCCACCGGCAAGGTGCCCACCTCCGGATCGAACGACACCGACCTCGCCTGGCTCGCGCACCTCTCGGACTGGCAGTCGGAGACCACAGACCCGAACGAGTTCCTCGACTCCCTCCGCTTCGAGATCGGCGCCAAGGAGGTCTACGTCTTCACCCCGAAGGGACGCGTGATCGGCCTGCCGACCGGTGCGACCCCGGTCGACTTCGCCTACGCGGTGCACACCGAGGTCGGGCACCGGACGATGGGCGCCAAGGTCAACGGGCGCCTCGTGCCGCTGGAGTCGGCTCTGACGACGGGCGACGTGGTCGAGGTCTTCACCTCGAAGAACCCCGACTCGGGACCGAGCCAGGACTGGCTCCACTTCGTGCAGAGCCCGCGGGCCCGCAACAAGATCCGGCAGTGGTTCACCAAGGAGCGGCGCGACGAGGCGATCGAGCAGGGCAAGGACTCCATCGCCCGGGCGATGCGGAAGCAGAACCTGCCGCTGCAGAAGCTGATGAGCCAGGACACCTTCACCGAGGTGGCCAGCCAGCTGCGCTACAACGACGTCGAGGCGCTCTACGCGGCCGTCGGCGAGGGCCACGTCTCGACCCAGTCGGTGCTCGAGAAGGTCGTCTCCTCCATCCAGGGCGATCCGGAGTCGGACGAGAACGAGGTCACCCTCCCTCGCTCGCCCCGGCCGCGGAGCCGGAGCAGCGAGTCGGGCGTCCTCGTGAAGGGCGCGCCGGACATCCTCGTGAAGCTCGCGAAGTGCTGCACTCCGGTTCCGGGCGATCAGATCGTCGGATTCGTGACGCGGGGAGCCGGCGTCTCCGTGCACCAGGCGAACTGCCACAACGTGCAGGAGCTGCTGAAGGAGCCGGAGCGGATCGTCGACGTCGAGTGGGCGCCGTCCTCCAAGAGCATCTTCCTCGTGCAGATCCAGGTCGAGGCGCTGGACCGCTCGGGCCTGCTGAGCGACGTGACGCGCGTGCTCTCGGAGCACCACGTCAACATCCTCTCGGCGACGGTCTCCACCTCGAGCGACCGGCTGGCGATCAGCCGGTTCGTCTTCGAGATGGGCGACACCACCCACCTGGACCGCGTGCTGAACGCCGTGCGCCGGATCGACGCCGTCTACGACGTCTACCGGGTGAACGCGGGCTGATCCACGGGCGGCGCTTCGCCGAGCGCCGCCCGCAGCCGTCGTCCGACGATCCTCCGTCCGGCGACGGCGCTGCCCTCCTCCAGCCTCGCGAGGACGGCGTCGAGGCCGGTCCGGGTGCTCCGAGAGAGCGCCCGGAGGATCGCGCCCGCGTCCTCCGTCCGGGCGAGGTCGATCAGCGTGCGAGCAGGCGACGTGACCGGCGCGCCGCCGAGGAGGACGACGTCGTCCTCGTCGAGCAGGACCTCGTGGCAGCGCAGGCGGGGGTTCGACGGCGCCTGCCGGCGCTTCCGCCGGTCGATCGAGGCGCTGTGCACCGGCGGTGGGCCGTGCGTCGCTCCGTGCACCCACGCGGCGGAGAGACGATCGGCGACGGCGCCGCGGGGGAGCAGCGAGCGCAGGGAGGCGGCCCGCTCGGACGCCCCCAGGGGCAGATCCGCGACGAGGAAGCCCTCGTCGAGCGCAACCAGCTCGCCGTCGAGGCGGGCGGCGCACAGCTCCGCGAGAGGAAGGTGCCCGGGGAGGAGCACGGAGGGGAGGCGCATCCGGCCATGCTGGCCGATGCGCCTCCCCTTCGGAGGGTTGCGAGCGGATCTGTGGAGGGATCCGCCGGAGCGGGTCTAGCCGATCGCGTCGAGCCAGACCTTGCGGGCGTCGAGCGCCTCCTGAGCCTGGGCGATCGCGTCGCGGTCGCCGCGCGCCTTCGCCTCGTCGAGCTCGTCCTGGAGCTTCTGGATCGCGGCGGTCAGCTGCGAGGCCAGACCCTCGGAGCGGGCCTTGCGCTCCGGGTTGCTGCGGTTCCAGTGCTCCTCGTCGAGCTTGCGGACGTGCGCCTCGACCTTGCGGAGACGGTCCTCGACGGTGCGCACCTGCTCGCGCGGCACGCGGCCGACGGCGTCCCAGCGCTCCTGGATCGAGAGCAGCACCCGCTTGGCCTTCTCGCGGTCCTGCTCCTGCAGGAGCGGCTCCGCCTCCTCGAGGAGGGCGAGCTTGAGGTCGAGGTTCTCGGTGTACTCGACGCTCTCCTGCGCGACGATCTCGGCCTTGGCGCCGTAGATCGCGTCGCCGGCGGCCTTGAAGCGCGCCCAGAGCGCGTCGTCGAACCGCTTGCCGGCACGGCCGGCGACCCGCCAGCGCTCGAGGAGCGCGCGGTAGTCCGGGATGGCGTCGGCGCCCTGGGGCACCAGCGCCTCGGCCTGATCGATGAGCGCCTGCTTGGCCTGCTTGGCCTCGCGGTGCGCGGAGTCGAGGTCGGCGAAGAACGCCTTGCGGTTCTGCTCGATCGTGGTGCGCGCACCGCGGAACCGGCGCCACAGCTCGTTCGCGTCGTTCTTGGGCAGGCGCGGGCCCTGCTGCTGGTGGTTCTGCCAGCGGGCGAAGAGGTCGTCGATCGCGGCGCTGGCCTGCTTCCACTGCGTCTTCGCCGGGTCGACCGCCGCCAGGGCCTCGGCCTCGGCGACGATCGCCTCGCGGTAGGCGAGGGCCTCGGACAGCGCGGCCTTCGACTCGGCCGCCTGCTGCTCGGTCAGATCCTCGACGGAACCGCTCAGCGCGTCGACCCGGGTCTGCAGCGACTCGAGGTCGCCGACCGCGTTGGCCTGCGCGATGGCCGCGGACAGCGACTGCACCGTCCGGGCGACGTCTCCGGCGGGTGCGCCCCGCTTGGCGCGCTGCTCGAGCAGGGAGACCTGCCCGGCGAGCTCCGTGTACTTGCGCTCGTAGTAGGCGAGCGCCTCCTCGGGAGTCGCATCGGGGTACTGGCCGACCTCTCGCTCCCCGTCGCCGACGCGGACGTAGACCGTCCCGTCGTCGCCGACCCGTCCCCACGGCTGCTGGTCACTCATCGCTCGGAGCCTCACCTTGCTGTTCGATGTCGTGCTTCTCGGTGCCCGTCGCGTCGTCGGCCGGTGGGGCTCGACGGCCGGAGGGCCGAAGACCGCGCTCGGCCGCGAACGGGCAGTGACGACAAGCCTATTGCACTCCCCGCGCGGGCGGACCGTGACGACGCCGCGGGTGCGGCTACTGGACGGAGACGGAGGTGATGGACACGGGCTCAGCGGGGGCGCCGTCACCCGATCCGTCGGCCGTGCCCTTCGACACGACGTCGCTGACGAGGGCGTCGAGTCCCGAGGTGACCTGCCCGAGCACGGTGTACCCGCCGGCCGCGTCGGCGGGCAGGGTCGTGTCCTGGTAGACGACGAAGAACTGGCTTCCCTGGCTGTAGCCGTTGCCGCCCTGGCGGGCCATCGCGATGGTCCCGGCCGGGTAGACGCCGTCCTCGGGCGCGTTCTCGACGGGGCCGTAGCTGTAGCCGGGGCCGCCGGTGCCGTCGCCGTCCGGGTCGCCGCACTGGAGGACGTAGAGGCCCTCCGTGGTGAGGCGGTGGCAGGAGACGCCGTCGTAGAAGCCGGACTGCGTCAGCGAGATGAAGGAGGACACCGCCTGCGGGGCAGCGGCGCCGGCGAGCGTGATGCCCAGCGGGTCCTCGCCGATCGTGAGCGTGCCCGTCCAGTCGCGGCCCTCGGCGATGTCGGAGGAGGGGACGTCGCCGGTGTTCGACCCCGTCGCCTCGGGCGTCGGGGTCGCGGAGGAGGAGGAGGTCGGCTCGGCGACCGGGGTGCCGGGGCCGCCGGAGAAGTAGAGGATCTGGGCGACGACCGCGAGCCCGATCACGACGACGGCGGCGATCGCCGCGATCACGTTGTCGCGCACGCGCCGCTTCTGCCTCGAGCGGTGGAGGCTCTGACGGGCCTGGTAGGCCCGGAGCCGGGTGCGCGCCTCGCGGTCGTTCGACTTGCCCTGGGCCACGTGTTCCTCCGACGTCCTCGTCCGCGCGGCTTCGGCGCGGCGGCCCGCGCACGCAGGCCGCGTCGAGCCTACGAGAACCGCCGGAGGCGCGACAAACGCCGCTCCGTCGCGCCGGGCAGTCGGGCCGGGGCTCTGTCGGAGGCCGTCGTTACGCTGGGGGCATGACCATGCAGCAGGCCGGACTCCGCTCCGGGGCGACTCCGCTCGCCGTGCGGATGCGGCCGCGCAGCCTCGAGGAGGTCGCCGGCCAGCGCCACCTCCTGACGCCCGGCTCGCCCCTGGTCGCCCTCGCCGCCGACACGACGGGGGAGCGGGGAGCGGTGTCCGTGATCCTCTGGGGCCCTCCAGGCACGGGCAAGACCACGCTCGCGCAGGCGGTGGCCCACTCCAGCGGCCGCCGCTTCGTCGAGCTCTCCGCCGTCACGGCGGGCGTGAAGGACGTGCGGCAGGTGATGGAGGAGGCACTCTCCACCCGCGACCTCTACGGCACGTCCACCGTGCTCTTCCTCGACGAGATCCACCGCTTCACCAAGGCGCAGCAGGACGCACTGCTGCCCGGGGTCGAGAACGGGTGGGTCATCCTCATCGCGGCCACGACCGAGAACCCCTCGTTCTCGGTGATCGCGCCGCTGCTCTCGCGCTCGCTCCTGCTGACCCTCGAGCCGCTCAGCGACGACGACCTGGGCGTCCTGGTCGACCGCGCCCTGCACGACGAGCGGGGTCTGCGCGACTCGGTGACGCTGGAGGAGGAGGCCCGGGCGAGCATCGTGCGGCTCGCCTCCGGAGACGCCCGGCGGGCGCTGACCGCGCTCGAGGCCGCCGCCACCTCCGCCCGCTCGGAGGCCCGCGAGGCCGACCGGGTCGCCCGCGCCGCCGCCGCGGAGGACCCGGACGAGGAGGACGAGGACGACGAGGGCGCTCCCGTCGAGGCCGCCGCCGAGGAGCCCGCGCTCCCCGTGATCACGACCGAGGTCGTCGCGCGCGCCGTCGACCGCGCCCTGCTGCGCTACGACCGCAACGGCGACGAGCACTACGACGTCATCAGCGCCTTCATCAAGTCCATCCGGGGCTCGGACGTCGACGCGGCGCTGCACTACCTGGCCCGGATGATCGAGGCGGGGGAGGATCCGCGGTTCATCGCCCGCCGCATCATCGTCTCCGCGTCCGAGGACATCGGCATGGCCGACCCGCAGGCGCTCGTCGTCGCGATCGCCGCGGCCGACGCCGTGCAGTTCATCGGCATGCCGGAGGGGCGCATCCCGCTCGCCCAGGCGGTCGTGCACCTGGCGACCGCCCCGAAGTCGAACGCGTCCTACTCCGCCATCGACGCGGCCATCGCGGACGTGCGCGCTGGCCGCGCGGGCCGGGTGCCGGCGCACCTGCGCGACGCGCACTACCCCGGCGCCAAGAAGCTCGGCCACGGGAAGGGCTACCGGTACCCGCACGACGCCGACCTCGGCGTCCTCGAGCAGCAGTACCTCCCGGACCCGCTCCAGGGCGCGCGGTACTACCGGCCCACCGAGCACGGCAACGAGCGCGACGTCTCCGCACGACTGGCGAAGCTCCTGCGCATCATCCGCGGCGACCGGGGCTGACCGCGCCGACCGCGAGCTCGCGCGACCCGCACGGGAGGCCGTGGCCTGATAGTCTTGCGAGGTTGCCCACCGCTCTGTAGCCGAGCGGAGCAGCGCATCCCTCTGAATCGCGCAGCCCGCCACTGCGGTCACCCTTCCCCCGCACCCGCGGAGGACACGACCGCGGCGTCCGCCCTCCTCCCGGAGCCGGCGGTCGAGAGCTGCGACCGAACCTCTCAGACCTTGGAAGGACCACTGTGTCGACCACGTCCCGTACCCGCTCGAAGACGCGCCTCTCGCGCGCCCTCGGCATCCCCCTGACCCCGAAGGCCGCCCGCTACCTCGAGAAGCGTCCCTACGCGCCCGGCGAGCACGGCCGCTCGAAGCGCAAGGCCGACTCCGACTACGCGGTCCGCCTGCGTGAGAAGCAGCGTCTGCGCGCCCAGTACGGCATCCGCGAGAAGCAGCTCCGCATCGCCTTCCAGGAGGCGCGCCGCACCCAGGGCCTGACCGGTGAGAACCTGGTCGAGCTCCTCGAGATGCGCCTCGACGCCCTCGTCCTGCGCTCGGGCTTCGCCCGTACCACCGCGCAGGCCCGCCAATTCGTCACCCACCGCCACATCATGGTGGACGGCAAGACGGTCGACCGCCCCTCCTTCCGCGTGAAGCCGGGCCAGGTCATCCACGTCAAGACCCGCTCCGAGGGCACCGAGCCCTTCCAGGTCGCCGCCGCCGGTGGACACGTCGACGTCCTCCCCAAGACCCCGGGCTACCTCGAGGTCGAGATCGACAAGCTGCAGGCGACGCTCCTGCGCCGCCCGAAGCGCGCCGAGGTCCCAGTGACCTGCGAAGTGCAGCTCGTCGTCGAGTACTACGCGGCCCGCTGAGTCCAGCCCCGCAGAGAAAGGCCCCGGTGTCCGCACCGGGGCCTTTCCCGTTCCCGGGGTCGCGATCCGGAGTGCCCGCCGCGCTCCGAGAGTCCCGCGCTGCGCCCGATCCGGCCGTCGCGCCCGAGCCGAGCGCCCGTCCCCGCGTCCGACCCTCTCGCGGGCCGTCGGTAGGCTGGAGTGCCGCGCTGGGTGGCATCGAACGGAGGTCACCGTGACCGGTGGAGACATCGCAGGGCTCATCGCCGCGGGGGTGTTCGCGATCCTGGTGGCGATCACCGCCGTCCCGCTCTGGAAGCTCGGACGCGTCTTCGACAGCACGAGCGAGGCCATCAAGCAGGCCAGCGACGGACTGACGCCGATCCTCGACGAGTCGGCCTCCACCCTCCGCGAGGCCAACCACCAGCTCGCGCGGGTGGACACGATCACCAAGGACGTCGCCGAGGTCACCGGCAACGTCAACGCGCTCGTCGCCCTCACGGCCGCGACCGTCGGCGGTCCGCTCATCAAGCTCGCCGGCTTCACCGCCGGAGTCCGCGCCGTGCTCGTCGCCGGACGGACGGCCGACAAGGCCGGAGCCGCGGTCGGCCGCTCCGCCGCGAAGCGCACGAAGCGCCCGCGCTCGAAGTAGCGCCGCGCCCGCGCCCTAGAATCGAACGGGTCGTCGCGCCGTCGCGCCCGCCCCGCCGCTGTGGAAGGACACCCCGTGAAGAACATCCTCCTGATCGTCATCGGGATCGGCCTCGGATTCGCGGTCGCCCACCAGGTCTCGCGCACCGAGGCGGGCGCCCGGCTCTTCGCCGACATCAACCGCACCGCGAAGGAGCTCGGCGAGGCCGTCTCCGAGGGCTACCACCAGCGCGAGGCCGAACTGAAGGCCGCCATCGGCGAGGGCTGACGCCCCGCCGCCCGACATCCGCGTCGTCACCGACCGAACCGTAACGGAACCCATGCAGACCGCAGACATCCGCAACCGCTGGCTCGACTTCTTCGGGAGCCGCGGCCACACCGTGGTCCCCTCCGCCTCCCTCGTGAGCGAGGACCCGAGCCTCCTCTTCACCGTCGCCGGCATGGTGCCGTTCGTGCCCTACCTCACCGGAGTGGTCCCCGCGCCCTACCCGCGTGCCACCAGCGTGCAGAAGTGCATCCGCACCAACGACATCGAGGAGGTCGGCAAGACGCCTCGTCACGGCACCTTCTTCCAGATGAACGGCAACTTCTCCTTCGGCGACTACTTCAAGGAGGGGGCGATCGGCTACGCCTGGGAGCTGCTCACCGGCGCCGAGAGCGACGGGGGACTGGGCTTCGACGAGAAGGACCTCTGGGTCACCGTCTACAAGGACGACGACGAGGCGATCGCGCTCTGGAAGACGATCGCGGGACTGCCGGACGAGCGCATCCAGCGCCTGGACAAGGACACCAACTACTGGTCGACCGGCCAGCCCGGCCCCGCGGGCCCCTGCTCCGAGATCTTCTTCGACCGCGGCCCCGCCTACGGGATCGACGGCGGCCCGGCGACGGACGACGACCGCTACGTCGAGATCTGGAACCTCGTCTTCATGCAGTACCTCCGCGGCGAGGGCACGAGCAAGGTCGACTTCGACATCCTCGGCGAGCTGCCGCGCAAGAACATCGACACCGGCATGGGCCTCGAGCGCGTCGCCTTCCTCAAGCAGGGCGTCGAGAACATGTACGAGATCGACCAGGTCCGTCCGGTCCTCGATCGCGCCGCCGAGCTCTCGGGCCGCCGCTACGGAGCCGTCCACGAGGACGACGTCCGCATGCGCGTCATCGCCGACCACGTGCGCTCCTCGCTGATGCTGCTGTCGGACGGCGTGACGCCGTCCAACGAGGGGCGCGGCTACATCCTCCGCCGCCTGATGCGCCGCACGGTGCGCGCCATGCGCCTGCTCGGAGTGGACACCGCGACGTTCCCCGAGCTCTTCGCCGCCTCGCGCGACGCGATGGCGTCGGCCTACCCCGAGGTGTCCACGGAGTTCGAGCGCCTCTCGACCAGCGCCTACGGCGAGGAGGAGGCGTTCCTGCGCACCCTCGCGGCCGGCACCGAGATCCTCGACCTCGCGGTCCTGAAGACGAAGAAGGCCGAGTCGCCGACGCTGCCGGGCGACACCGCGTTCCTCCTGCACGACACCTTCGGGTTCCCGATCGACCTCACCCTCGAGATCGCCGAGGAGTCGGGTCTGACGGTCGACCGCGAGGCGTTCGACTCCCTCATGACCGCGCAGCGCACGCGTGCGAAGGCCGACGCGAAATCGAAGAAGTCGGCGCTGGCCGATCTCTCGGTCTACGCCGACTTCCGCGCCCACGGCGAGACGCTGTTCACCGGCTACGACGTGCTCGACACCGAGACGCGCATCCTCGGCCTCATCGTCGGCGGGCACTCCGTCACGAAGGCGGTCGCGGGCGACATCGCCGAGGTGATCCTCGAGGCGACCAGCCTCTATGCGGAGTCGGGCGGCCAGGAGGCCGACGCCGGCCGCATCGTCGGCTCCGGCTTCGATCTCGAGGTCCTCGACGTGCAGAAGCCCGTCAAGGGGCTCATCAGCCACAAGGTCCAGGTCGCCAGCGGCGAGGTCGGAGTGGGCGACGCCGCCACCTCCGTCGTCGACCGCGACTGGCGCCGGGGCGCCACGCAGGCGCACTCGGGCACCCACCTCATCCACGCCGCGCTGCGCCAGGTGCTCGGCCCGCAGGCGCACCAGTCCGGCTCCTACAACAAGGCGGGCTACCTGCGCCTGGACTTCTCGTGGAACCAGGCCCTCTCGCTCGAGACCCGCAGCGAGATCGAGGAGATCGCCAACACGGCGATCCGGGACAACCTCGAGGTCGTCACGCGCGAGCTCCCGATCGACGAGGCGAAGGCGCTCGGCGCGATGGCCCTCTTCGGCGAGAAGTACGGCGACGTCGTCCGCGTGGTCGACATCGGCGGGCCCTGGTCGCGTGAGCTCTGCGCGGGCACCCACGTCGGGCGCTCGTCCGAGGTCGGCGTGATCAGCCTGGTCAGCGAGTCCTCGGTCGGATCGACCAACCGCCGCGTCGAGTCGCTCGTGGGCCGCGAGGCCTTCCAGGAGCTCGCCGCCGAGCGCGCCCTCGTCAGCACGATCTCGTCCTCGCTGAAGACCCCGCGCGAGCAGCTGCCCGAGCGGATCGGCGAGCTCGTCGCGAGCCTCAAGGCCGCTGAGAAGCGGATCGCCGCGTTCGAGGCGAAGGCCCTCGCCGACCGGGTGCCCGCCCTCGCCGCGACCCGTCGCACGGTGGGCGGCACGACCGTCGTCGCCGAGAGCATCGGCACCGCGGGATCGACCGACGAGCTCCGCTCCCTCGTGACCTCCGTCCGTGAGCGGCTCGGTCAGGAGCCGGCCGTCGTCGCGCTGGCCGCCGACGTCTCGGGCAAGCCCGCGGTGATCGTCGCCACCAACCAGGCCGCCCGCGACCAGGGCCGCCGCGCGGGTGCGCTCGCCAAGCGCGCCGCCGGGATCCTCGGGGGCGGCGGAGGCGGCAAGGACGACCTCGCCCAGGGCGGCGGCTCCGACGTCGCCGCCATCGGCGCGGCACTCGAGGCCGTGGTGCAGGAAGCGACCAGCTGAATGGGCCGGTTCGGCGTCCGGCTCGGCATCGATGTGGGCCGTGCCCGCATCGGGGTCGCCCGCTGCGACGCCGACGGCCTGCTCGCGGTGCCCGTCGAGACGGTCGCGCGGGCGGGCACTGACGGCGGATCCTCGGACGTCTCCCGGATCGCGCACCTCGCCGCCGAGTACGATGCCCAGGCGATCATCGTCGGACTGCCGTTGTCGCTGTCGGGGGCCGAGACGGCCTCGACGGAGGACGCGCGCGGATTCGCTCGACTGCTCGCCGAGGCGGTGCCCACCGCTCCGGTGCGGCTCGTCGACGAGCGGCTGTCGACGGTCACCGCTCAGAGCGCCCTGCACCGCTCCGGACGCACCACCCGCGGCTCCCGAGCCGTGATCGACCAGGTCGCCGCCGTGGTGATCCTGCAGCACGCCATCGATTCCGAGCGCTCGGCCGGCACCCCGGCCGGAGTCCTGCTCGAACCGAACGAAGGACCTCCCCGTGACCGACGTCCCCCCGAGCCGCCGCGACGCCCGCGCCGCCGAGCAGGCGCAGCCGACTCCGCCCGACCCGACTCCGGAGCAGCAGCCCGCGCCGACTGAGGCGCACGATCCGCTGGGCCGCCTCTTCACCGGGCCCGACGTGCCCGAGCCCCGTGGCCGCGACGACGCGGCCGCGTTCGACCCGGACGCGCGCCCGAAGCGTCGCCGCGCGGCTCGCGCGACGGGCGGCGCGAGGAAGCGCCGCAGCCGCCGCGGGCTCATCGGCGGGCTTCTGGCCTTCGGCGTCTTCGCCGCGCTCGTCGCCATCGCCGTCACGATCTTCCTCGAGCCCGTGCGCGGCCTGTTCGCCGAGCCCGAGCCGACCGACTTCACCGGCACCGGCTCGAGCGAGGTGCTGTTCACGATCCACCAGGGCGACGGCGGCAGCGACATCGCCAACAACCTCGTCTCGGACGGGGTCATCAAGTCGTACGACCCCTTCTACGACCTGCTCCTCGCCCAGAGCCCGGAGCCCGTCTTCCAGCCCGGCGCGTACTCGCTCAAGGCCGAGATGAGCGCCAAGGCCGCACTGTCGGCGCTGCTCGACTCCGAGTCGACGCGCCTCGCGAACACCTTCGTCATCCCCGAGGGGACGGCGCTCAAGGAGGCGCTGCCGCTCATCGCGGACGGCACCGGGGTCGCGCTGACGGACCTCGAGGCGGCCGCCGCCGACTGGGGCTCGTTCGGGCTCCCGGCCGGGGCGACGAGCCTCGAGGGGTTCCTGTTCCCCGCGACCTACGACATCGACCCGTCGACGCCGGCGCACGACATCCTGAAGACGCTGGTCGACCGGATGTACCAGTCGCTCGACCAGGCCGGCGTGCCGGCGGACGACCGCTACCGCGTCGTGGTGTTCGCGTCCCTCGTGCAGCGCGAGGCCCGCGTCGCCGAGGACTTCCCCAAGGTCGCGCGCGTGTTCCAGAACCGCCTCGACCAGGGGTGGCGCCTGCAGTCGGACGCGACCGTGGCGTACGGCACCGGCGCGACCGACCGCGTCTCGACCACGGACGCCGAGCGGAACGACGCCGGCAACGTCTACAACACCTACCAGCGCGACGGCCTGCCGCCCGCGCCGATCTCGAACCCGGGCGACGTGGCGATCGACGCGGTCATGCACCCCGCGGACGGCACCTGGATGTACTTCGTCACGGTGAACCTCGAGACGGGCGAGACGGTCTACTCCACCACCGACGCCGAGCACAACGCGGCCGTCGACCAGTGGCAGGCCTGGATGCGGGACCACCCGGAGTACCAGTGACGGCCGCCGGGTACCGCCTCGCGGTCCTCGGCGCGCCGATCGCGCACTCGAAGTCGCCCGCGCTGCACGCGGCCGCCTACCGGGTGCTCGGACTCGACTGGAGCTACCGCGCCGTCGAGACGACGGAGGCGACCCTCTCCGAGGTCGTGTCCGGTGAGCCCTGGCACGGACTGTCGCTGACCATGCCGCTCAAGCACGCGGTGCGACCGCTGCTGGCGGAGGAGGACGCGGTCGCCCGGGTCACCGGCGCGGTCAACACCGTGCTGGTCGACCGCTCCGGCCCGGCACCCCGCCTCCGCGGGTTCAACACCGACGTCGCGGGCATCGTGCGCGCCCTCGCCGAGGCGGGCGTCGTCTCGGCGGAGCGCGTCCAGGTGCTCGGCGGGGGAGCGACCGCCGCCTCCGCCCTGGCCGCCGCCGCCGAGCTCGGCGCGGCGCGGGTCGACCTCGTCCTGCGGACGGCGTCGAGGGCCGTCGAGCTCGCTCCGCTCGCGGAGTCGCTCGGCGTCCCGCTCTCGGTCCGCTCCTTCGCCGACTGGTCCACCGGAGCGCCACTGGTGATCTCGACGCTCCCCGGCGGGGCGGCGGACGGCCTCGACGTGCCCGACGCGGCGGTCGCGGGCTCAACCCTGTTCGACGTGGCGTACTCCCCGTGGCCGAGCGCGCTCGCCCGGCGCTGGGAGCAGGGCGGCTCCCCGGTCGTCTCCGGGCTCGGGATGCTGCTCCACCAGGCACTCGTGCAGGTGCGGATCTTCGTCGGCGGCGACCCGGTCCTGCCTCTCGATCGCGAGGACGAGGTGCTCGCGGCGATGCGCCGAGCTGTCTCGGCGGGTCCGGCGCACTGACCTCGTGTGCCAGAATCGGAGGATGCTCCGTTGGCTCACGGCCGGGGAATCCCACGGTCCCGAACTCGTCGCCGTCCTCGAAGGACTGCCGGCGGGCGTCCCCGTCTCCCTTGACGACATCCGCGCCGATCTGGCGCGCCGGAAGCTCGGCTACGGCCGCGGAGCCCGGATGAACTTCGAGCAGGACGAGCTGACGATCTCCTCCGGCGTCCGGCACGGAGCGACGATGGGCAGCCCCATCGCCCTGCGCATCGGCAACACGGAGTGGCCGCGCTGGGTCGACGTCATGTCGGCGGAGCCCCGTGACCCCGAGAGCCTGCCCAAGGGCCGCGGCGCCGCGCTCACACGGCCCCGCCCGGGCCACGCCGACCTCGTCGGGATGCAGAAGTACGGCTTCCCCGAGTCCCGCAACGTGCTCGAGCGCGCCTCCGCCCGCGAGACCGCGGCCCGCGTCGCCCTCGGCGCCGTCGCCCGCCGCTTCCTCGGCGAGCTCGGCGTCTCGCTCGTCAGCCACACCCTCGCCATCGGGCCGGTCCGCGTGCCCGAGGGCTCGCCGCTGCCCGGCCCGGCCGACGTCGCCGCCCTGGACGCGGATCCGCTGCGCTGCCACGACGCCGCGACCAGCGCCCTCATGGTCGCCGAGGTGGACCGCGCCCACGACGACGGCGACACTCTCGGCGGCGTGGTCGAGGTCCTCGCGTACGGTCTCCCGCCCGGACTCGGGTCCTACGTGCACTGGGACCGTCGTCTCGACTCCCAGCTCGCGGCGGCCCTGATGGGGATCCAGGCGATCAAGGGCGTCGAGGTCGGCGACGGCTTCCTCACCACCACCCGCCGCGGCTCGGAGGCGCACGACGAGCTCTTCCAGTCCGCCGCCGGCATCTCCCGGTCCAGCGACCGGGCCGGCGGCACCGAGGGCGGGATGAGCACGGGGACCGTGCTGCGGGTCCGCGCCGGCATGAAGCCGATCGCGACCGTGCCGCACGCGCTGCGCACCGTCGACGTCGCCACCGGCGAGGCAGCCGGCGCTCACCACCAGCGCTCCGACGTCTGCGCGGTGCCGGCGTCCGGTGTCGTCGCGGAGGCGATGGTCGCCCTGGTGCTCGCGAACGCCGTGCTCGAGAAGTTCGGCGGCGACAGCGTCACCGAGACCCGCCGCAACCTGCAGGGCTACCTCGCCGCCATCCCCGACGAGCTCCGCACGGCCGCCGCGAGCGACCCGGGTCTCGGGCTCGCCTGATGGCCGCGTCCTCGGCGGCCCGCTGATGGCGGGTCACGATACCGGCGCGGCCCGCGCCCGCCTCGTCCTGATCGGCCCGATGGGCGCCGGCAAGACGACGATCGGCAAGCGGGTCGCGAAGGCGCTGAGCGCCGGGTTCGTCGACTCCGACGCGGAGTTCGTGCGCACCCACGGCCCGATCGCCCCCTACTTCGACGCCCACGGCGAGCCGGCCTTCCGCCGGGAGGAGCGCCGTGTCGTCGAGCGCGCCGTCCGACGCGACGTGGTGCTGAGCCTCGGCGGGGGAGCGGTGCTCGATCCCGCGACGCGCGCCGACCTCGCGGACGTGCCCGTCGTGCTCCTCACCACCACGGCCGAGGCCGTCCGCGACCGGCTCGGCTCCGGCTCCCGCCCGCTGGTGCGCGGCGGGGTCGGCGACTGGGTCCGCATCTTCGACGAGCGGCGCCCGGTCTACGAGTCCCTCGCGGACACCGTGGTCGACACCTCCCGGCGGCCGATCACCCTGATCGCCGCCGAGATCGCGGAGTGGGTGCGCGCGCAGCGCCCCTCCGCCACCCCTGCACCATCGGACCCGGCGGCCACGAGCCGCCCGAGCGGAAGACAGTCATGAACGACGGCACCACCGCCATCCCCGTCGCCGGAGAGAACGGCTACGACATCCACGTCGGGCGCGGACTCCTCGACGGCCTCGCCGACGCGATCGGCCCCCGGGCCGCGAAGGTGCTCATCGTGCACCCGCCGACCCTCGCGGTCCTCGCCGCCGAGATCCGCGAGAGCCTGCTCGAGCGCTACGAGGTGCTGCTCGCCGAGGTGCCGGACGCCGAGGCCGCGAAGCGCGTGGAGGTGGCGGCCTTCTGCTGGCAGGTGATGGGGCAGTCGGACTTCACCCGCACGGATGTGGTCGTCGGCTTCGGCGGCGGCGCGATCACCGACCTGGCCGGCTTCGTCGCCGCCACCTGGCTCCGCGGGGTCGACCTGGTGCAGGTGCCGACCACCGTGCTCGGGATGGTCGACGCGGCCGTCGGCGGGAAGACCGGCATCAACACGGCCGAGGGCAAGAACCTCGTCGGCGCCTTCCACGCGCCGCGGGCGGTCGTCGCCGACCTCGACGTGCTGACCAGCCTCCCGCGCAACGAGATCCTCGCCGGCTTCGGCGAGATCGTGAAGTACGGGATGATCGCCGAGCCGCGCATCCTCGACATCATCGAGTCCGACATCGACCTGGCCACCGACCCGACGTCGGAGGAGTTCCGCAGCCTGGTCGAGCTGTCGATCGGGATCAAGGCGCGGGTCGTCGGCGAGGACTTCACCGAGAAGGGCCTGCGCGAGATCCTGAACTACGGGCACACCCTCGGGCACGCGGTCGAGCACGCCGAGCGCTACCAGTGGCGCCACGGCGCGGCCGTCTCCGTCGGGATGATGTTCGCGGCGGAGCTCTCGCGCCTGACCGGATCGCTCAGCGACGCGGTGGTGGACCGCCAGCGCCGGGTCCTCGAATCGCTGACCCTGCCGACGAGCTACCCGCTCGGACGATGGGAGACGCTCCTCGCCGCGATGCAGCGCGACAAGAAGACCCGCGCGGGGATGCTCCGCTTCGTGGTCCTCGACGACATCGCCCGCCCGAGCATCCTGCAGGGGCCGGAGACGTCGCTGCTGTTCGCGGCGTACCAGGAGATCGGATCGTAGGTCCGACTCGGCTGAGCCCGGGCGGCGCCGTTGGGGCGATTCGCATGCGGCGTCCAGACTCCTCTGCCGACGGGGCCGCGTCGACTACACTCGACGGGTCAGCCGGACCGGCCGATATCGCCGCGCCCGCGTACCGGGCTCGCCGGCGCAGACTTCCACCGAAACGGATCCCCCTTCGCATGGCCTCTACCACCGACATCAAGAACGGCACCGTCCTCAGCATCGACGGCCAGCTCTGGAACGTCATCGACTTCCAGCACGTCAAGCCGGGCAAGGGCGGCGCCTTCGTCCGCACCAAGATGAAGAACGTCCTCACGGGCAAGGTCGTCGACAAGACCTTCAACGCGGGCGCCAAGATCGACACGGCCAACGTCGACCGCCGCGACTTCCAGTACCTCTACCGCGACGGCGCGGACTTCGTGTTCATGGACACCAGCGACTACGACCAGATCACCGTCCCCGAGGCGGTCGTCGGCGACGCGGCGAACTTCATGCTCGAGAACCAGAACGTGACCCTCGCCCTGCACGACGGCGACCCGCTCTACATCGACCTCCCCGCCTCGGTCGTCCTCGAGATCACGTACACGGAGCCGGGCCTCCAGGGCGACCGCTCGACCGGCGGCACCAAGCCCGCGACGGTCGAGACCGGCTACCAGATCCAGGTCCCGCTCTTCCTCGAGCAGGGCACGAAGGTCAAGGTCGACACCCGCACGGGCGACTACCTCGGCCGCGTCAGCTGAGCCGGGCCTCCCGTGAGTGCTCGCACGAAGGCGCGCAAGCGCGCCCTCGACATCCTCTACAACGCCGACGTCCGGCAGATCAGCTTCGCCCAGTCGCTGCGCGCCGAGGCCGAGCGAGCGGCGAACGAGCCGGCCCGTGAGGCCTCGTGGCTCTACGCCCGCGAGATCGTCGACGGGGTCATCGACCACGCTGACGAGATCGACGAGCTGATCGCCCGGCTCGCCCAGGGCTGGACACTCTCGCGCATGCCGCTGGTCGACCGCGCGATCCTCCGGATCGGGGTGTGGGAGATCCTGCACAACGACGCGGTGCCCGACGGCGTCGCCATCTCGGAGGCCGTCGAGGCCGCCACGTCGCTGTCGACCGACGACTCGGCGGGCTTCATCAACGGGCTCCTCGCCTCCGTCGCGGAGTCCCGCACGACGGCCTGACCCGCCCCGGAGACATGCTCGGCCCGCCGGATCCCCGTGATCGGGCGGGCCGAGGTCGTTCCCGGGCTGCCCGTCCGGCGGGCCGCGCGACGGCCCCTATACTCGACACGGCTTTTCCTTTAACAGCCGTCCTGTGAGGCGGGGAAGGAGGTCGGTGTGACGGCACGAATCGTGCTCAACGGCGCTGACATCACGCGAGCGCTCACGCGCATCGCCCACGAGATCCTCGAGTCGAACCGCGGCCCCGAGTCGCTGGTCGTCCTCGGCATCCCGACGCGCGGCGTCGCCCTCGCGAGGCGCATCGCCGAGACGATCGCGCGGATCGAGCCGGACGGTCCCCCCGTCTTCGCCGGCTCCCTCGACGTGACGATGTACCGCGACGACCTCTCCCGGCACCCGGTCCGCACCCCCGCGCGTACCGCCGTCCCCGCGAGCATCGACGGCCGGACCGTGGTCCTCGTCGACGACGTCCTCTTCTCGGGCCGCACCATCCGCGCCGCCCTGGACGCCCTCAGCGACATCGGCCGTCCGCGAGCCGTGCGGCTGGCCGCGCTGGTCGATCGCGGACACCGCGAGCTCCCGATCCGGGCGGACTTCGTCGGCAAGAACCTGCCGAGCAGCCTGAGCGAGCGGATCAACGTCCGGCTCGTCGAGACGGACGGTGAGGACCTGGTCGCGATCGAGTCGCAGGCCACCGGCGAGGAGACGGCTCCGTGAAGCACCTGCTCTCGACCCGGGACCTCGACCGCGCGAGCGCGATCGCACTCCTCGACATCGCCGAGGACATGGCGGACGTGCAGAACCGCGAGGTCAAGAAGCTGCCGACCCTGCGCGGGAAGACCGTGGTCAATCTCTTCTTCGAGGACTCCACCCGCACGCGGATCTCGTTCGAGGCGGCGGCGAAGCGGCTCTCGGCCGACGTCATCAACTTCAGCGCGAAGGGCTCCAGCGTCTCCAAGGGCGAGAGCCTGAAGGACACCGCGCAGACGCTCGCCGCGATGGGCGCCGACGGAGTGGTCATCCGCCACAGCGCCTCCGGAGCCCCTGCGGTTCTGGCGGCGAGCGGCTGGATCGACGCCTCGATCCTCAACGCCGGCGACGGGACCCACGAGCACCCGACTCAGGCGCTCCTGGACGCGTTCACCATCCGCCGGCGCCTGCACGGCGCCTCCGCGTCCCGCGGCAAGAGCCTCGACGGCGTCGCGGTCACGATCGTGGGCGACGTCCTGCACTCGCGGGTGGCGCGCTCGAACGTCTGGCTGCTGACGGCGCTGGGCGCCGAGGTGACCCTGGTCGCACCGCCGACCCTCGTGCCGGTCGACACGCGCGACTGGCCCGCGACCATCCGCTTCGATCTGGACGAGGCGATCGACACCGGGCTCCCCGACGTCGTGATGCTCCTGCGCATCCAGCTCGAGCGGATGTCGAGCGGGTTCTTCCCCAACGGCCGGGAGTACGCGCGGATCTGGGGCCTCGACGACGAGCGGCTCGCCCGGCTGGGTCCCGATACCATCGTCATGCACCCCGGACCCATGAACAGGGGCGTCGAGATCTCCTCGGCGGCCGCCGATTCGAGCCGCTCCACGGTGCTCGAACAGGTCACGAACGGAGTGTCCGTCCGGATGGCCGCGCTCTACCTGCTGCTGTCCGGCGAACGGGAGGTCCACTGATGAGCACTGCCCAGCCGCTTCAGAGCACGGCGCCGGAGCGGATCCTGATCTCGGGAGCGACGCTCGCCGACGAGTCGACCGCCGACCTGCTGATCGACGGGGGCGTGATCGTCGAGATCGGCGCCGACCTCGACTCGCGCGGGGCCCGCGTGATCGACGCCGACGGCCTGCTGGCGCTGCCCGGCCTGGTCGACCTGCACACCCACCTGCGCGAGCCGGGGTTCGAGCAGAGCGAGACGATCCTCACCGGCACGCGAGCTGCGGCCGCCGGAGGCTTCACCGCCGTCTTCGCGATGGCGAACACCTCGCCGGTGCAGGACGCCGCGGGCGTGGTCGAGCAGGTGCAGAGCCTGGGCGAGGACGCCGGCTACGCGACGGTCCGCCCGATCGGCGCGGTGACCGTGGGTCTGGCGGGGGAGTCGCTCGCCGAGCTCGGCGCGATGGCCCGCAGCCGCGCGGCCGTGCGGGTCTTCTCGGACGACGGGAGGTGCGTCTCGGACGCGCTGCTGATGCGCCGCGCTCTCGAGTACGTCAAGGCGTTCGACGGAGTCGTCGCCCAGCACGCGCAGGAGCCGCGGCTCACCGTGGGCGCGCAGATGAACGAGGGCGCCGTCTCCAGCGCCCTCGGCCTGCAGGGCTGGCCCGCCGTGGCCGAGGAGGCGATCATCGCCCGCGACGTGCTCCTCGCCGAGCACGTGGGCTCCCGCCTGCACGTCTGCCACGTCTCGACCGCGGGCTCGGTCGACGTCATCCGCTGGGCGAAGGCCCGGGGGATCGACGTGACCGCCGAGGTCACCCCCCACCACCTGCTCCTCACCGAGCAGGCCGTCGCCGGCCAGGACGGGCCGAGCTACGACGCCCGCTTCAAGGTGAACCCGCCGCTGCGCCGCGACGAGGACGTGCTCGCCCTCCGCGAGGCCCTCGCCGACGGCACCATCGACATCGTCGCCACCGACCACGCGCCGCACCCGGTCGAGGCGAAGGACTGCGAGTGGGACGCCGCGGCGTTCGGCATGGTCGGCCTCGAGAGCGCGCTGAGCGTGGTGCACGCCGCCGTCGTCGAGGACGGGCGGATGAGCTGGTCCGACGTCGCGCGCGTGCTCTCCTCCGCCCCCGCCCGCATCGGCCGGCTCGACGGCTACGACCGCGGCCTCGCCGTCGGGGCCGCCGCGAACGTCGTGCTCTACGACCCGGAGGCGCGACGCCGCTTCTCCGTCGAGGACCTGCGCGGCCGCAGCGGCAACTCCCCGTACCTCGGTCGCGAGCTGCCGGGCCGCGTCGTCGCCACCCTCCACCGGGGCTTCCCGACCGTGCTGGACGGCGAGGTCGTCGACGCGGCGGTCGTCGCCGCCTCCGCGAAGGCCTCCCGTGGATAGGGCCGCGATCACGATCGTCATCGCCGCGGTCGTCGTCCTCGTCTTCGTCGGCATGCTGCTCTCCTGGCGCGCGCGGCGCCGCCGCTCGGCCGCCCTCGCGCCGGAGCCCGTGCCCGCGTCCTCGCTGGGCGCCGAGGTCGAGCGCGTCGACCTCCCGTACGTGGCCACGACCCGCTTCGAGCAGCCGCTCGAGCGCGTCGTGCTGCCGGGGCTCGGCTTCCGCGGCAACGCTGTGCTGCGCCTCCACGAGCGCGGACGGGTCGAGCGCGAGCACCTGCTCGGCGGTCACCGACTCGGGCAGCACGTGGACGTCGAAGCCGCGCTCCGCGAGGTAGTTGACCGTCGA
>NZ_PSVA01000022.1:0-65416 GCF_002932155.1 Rathayibacter sp. AY1F9
GGGGGGGGCTGTATGCGGGGCGACTCCTCGGGGGACCGGTTGCGGAGGTGCGCGGCTCCCGGGCTTCGCGGCTCCCGGCCTTCGCGGCCCCCGACCTGAGCGGCTCCTGGCCGCACGTCTCCCCGCCCTAGCCAGGCTCCGGGGCCGCGTGTAGACTCACGCGGTCGGCTCTTGACACCGTGCGTTCGCGTGCGGATGGGTTTGTTAGTCAAGCGGGCCGAGTCTCCGACAGTCGTCGTGAGACGAATCACATGTGTGAATCGGCCCCGGTCAATGACTCGCCCGGGTTCTCCCCCTGCTGCCCCGCAGCAGTCCAGCGCACGGACGCCCCTCACGACGGGGCTCCTCCGGCGTCGCCTCCTCGCGCACGACCTGAACCCAGGAAGAACTGCCATGCCCAAGAACAAGAAGCCCGCCGGCGGACGTCCGGCCAAGAACTTCGAGCCCAACCGCTTCGGCGCCTCGAGCGGCAAGTCCCAGCTCGGCGGCCGCTCCCGCTTCCCCGGCGCCAAGCCGGGCTCGCGCAGCGAGGGCCACCGCGGCTTCCGCGCCGTCGACGAGAACGCCCCCAAGAAGGCGCGCTGGAACGCCGACGAGCGCGCCGAGCGAGCCACCGAGCGCGCCGATCGGCCCGCCCGCGGGTACGACCGCGACGAGCGGCCCTCGCGCGGCTACGACCGCGACGCGCGTCCGGCCCGCTCGAACGACCGTGACGAGCGTCCGGCCCGCGGGTACGACCGCGACGCACGCCCGGCCCGCTCGAACGATCGCGATGAGCGTCCTGCGCGTTCCTTCGATCGCAGTGACCGTCCGGCCCGTTCCTTCGACCGCGATGCGCGTCCGGCCCGCTCGAACGATCGCGACGATCGTCCGGCGCGTTCCTACGGGCGCGATGAGCGTCCTGCGCGTTCCTTCGACCGGAGCGACCGCCCGGCCCGTTCCTTCGACCGTGACGCGCGTCCGGCCCGCTCGAACGATCGCGACGATCGTCCGGCCCGTTCCCACGGGCGCGACGACCGTCCTGCGCGTTCCTTCGACCGGAGCGACCGCCCGGCCCGTTCGAACGACCGCGACGAGCGTCCGGCCCGCTCCTACGGACGCGACGACCGTCCGGCCCGCGCCGGCGACCGCGACGAGCGCCCCTCGCGCGGCTACGACCGCACCGAGCGTCCCGCCCGCTCGTTCGACCGCAGCGACCGCCCGGCCCGCTCCTTCGACCGGGACGCGCGTCCCTCGCGCGGCCACGACCGCGGCGACCGCCCGACCCGCTCGTTCGACCGCGACTCCCGGCCCTCGCGCCGCGACTCCGGCTCGGACTTCTACCCCAGCCGCGACGCCCGTGCGCCGCACCAGGCCGACGACGTCGTGCTCGAGCGCCTCGAGGCGACGGCCACGCTCGCCGTCGACGTCGAGGGCGTCACCTTCGGCGACCTCGGCCTGGGAGGGAACATCGTCCGGATGCTGACCGAGCTCGGAGCGGCCGCGCCGTTCCCGATCCAGGCCGCGACCATCCCCGAGGTGCTCGCCGGCAAGGACGTCCTCGGACGCGGCAAGACCGGCTCCGGCAAGACCATCGCCTTCGGCGCCCCCGTCGTCGAGCGGCTGATGGAGAACAACGGAGCGAAGGGCCGCAAGCCGGGCCGCGCTCCGCGGGCGCTCATCCTCGCGCCGACCCGCGAGCTCGCCATGCAGATCGACCGGACCATCCAGCCGATCGCCCGCTCCGTCGGCCTGTTCACGACGACCATCTACGGCGGCGTCCCCCAGTACAAGCAGGTCGGAGCCCTCCAGCGCGGAGTCGACATCGTCATCGCGACGCCGGGCCGCCTCGAGGACCTCGTCGAGCAGGGCCGCCTCGACCTTTCGAACATCACCATCACGGTGCTCGACGAGGCCGACCACATGTGCGACCTCGGCTTCCTCGAGCCCGTGCAGCGCATCCTCCGCCAGACCGCCGACGGCGGCCAGCGGCTGCTGTTCTCGGCCACGCTCGACAAGGGCGTCGCGACGCTCGTGGACGAGTTCCTGGTCGAGCCGAGCGTCCACGAGGTCGCCGGCGAGGACCAGGCGTCCTCGACCATCGACCACCGCGTGCTCCTGATCGAGCACCGCGACAAGGCCGAGATCATCGAGCAGCTCGCCGCCCGCCAGGGCAAGACGCTGATCTTCGCCCGGACCCGCGCGTTCGCGGAGCAGCTCGCGGAGCAGCTCGACCACGCGGACATCCCCGCGACGAGCCTCCACGGCGACCTCAACCAGTCGCGCCGCACCCGCAACCTCGCACTGCTCACCAGCGGACGCGTGGACGTGCTGGTCGCGACGGACGTGGCCGCGCGCGGCATCCACGTCGACGACATCGACCTGGTGATTCAGGCCGACGCTCCCGACGAGTACAAGACGTACCTCCACCGCTCCGGCCGCACCGGCCGCGCGGGCAAGACGGGCACGGTCGTGACGCTCATCACGCGCAACCGTCGCCGCCGCATGGAGGAGCTGCTCGACCGGGCCGAGATCGAGGCCGAGATGATCGAGGCCCGCCCCGGCGACCGCGTCCTGCGCGAGATCAGCGCCCCGGCCGAGTAGCCGCCGACCGCACGACGACGAGGCGCGGACCCCCTGCATCGGGGTCCGCGCCTCGTGTCGTTCGTGGTGAGTGCTGTGGTGCGGAGTGACGGCGAGTGCCGGGTCGTGGTGACCCTCCGACTCCGCGCTGCGCAGGGCTCCTCGCTGTGCGGCTTCCCGTTCGGACAGCTCTGCGTTGCGCGGCTCTGTGCTGGACGACTCTGTGCCGGACGACTCTGCAGTGTCCGGCTTCGCGGAGGGCTTCTGCACGCACGAACGCCGAAGGGCGGACACCTCGCGGTGCCCGCCCTTCGGCGTGTTCACCGGCCGGAGCCGGTGAGGGGAATTAGCTGGCCGGGGGGGTCAGCACGGTGTCGATGAGGTAGACGGTCGCGTTGGCGGTCTGGACGCCACCGCAGATGACGGACGCGTCGTTGACCTTCAGGTCGTCGCCGGAACCGGTGACGGTGAGGTTGCCACCCTGGACAGTGGCGTGGTCGCCGGCGATCGCGTCAGGGGCGATCTGGCCGGGGACGACGTGGTAGGTCAGGATCGAGGACAGCGTGGCGGCGCCCTCGGGGGTCTTGAGGGAGTCGACGGTCGCGGCGTCGAGCTTGGCGAACGCGTCGTCGACCGGGGCGAAGACGGTGAACTCGCCGCTGTTCAGCGTGTCGACGAGGTTGACGTCGGGGTTGAGGCCACCGGAGATCGCAGCGGTCAGGGTGGTGAGCAGCGGGTTGTTCGACGCGGCGGTCGCAACGGGGTCGAGCGACATGCCCTCGACCGAGCCGGCGCCGTCCGGGACCTGCTCGGCGTAGGCGGCACAGCCGGGGCCGACGAGGTTCGCGGCCGGGTCCATGGTCGCCATGGGGGTCGAGGAGGCGGAGGCCGACGAGGTGGCCATCGGGGTCGACATCTCGGTCGCCGCGTCGCTGGCGGCGGTGGTCGAGCCGCTTCCGCTCGAGCAGGCGGTGAGGCCGAGGGCGGCGGTGCCCAGCAGGGCGAATGCGGCGAGGGCGGAACGCTTGGTGGATCGCATGGGATTACTCCTTCGTGAGACGGCCCCCACGTGATGCGGAGGACCTGTTCTGTGTGGACCGTGTCGCGGCCGTTGACATGTGTTCGGAGCCCTCCCTGCGGGGGTTTGGATTTCTTTCGGTGATCTAGGTAACGGCTTCGTAACGGCAGGGAACCGGGACGGCGGGGAGCTGCTCCGCCGCGTCGATTACCCTGGAGACGTCGCGCGCACGCGTCGACGCGACGACGAGAGGACGGGCGAGTGCAGACCCGAGGTGCACGAGTGGCTCGCGGCGTCGCCGCCGCTCTCGCCGCGACCGCCACGGCCGCCGCCTCCCACACGCTCGCGGGCGCCGAGACCCCCGCTCCTGCCGTGCTCGCCCTCGCCGCGGCGTTCGCCGTCGTCGTCTGCGTCCTCCTCTCGGGGCGCCGTCCGTCCCTTCCCCGGCTGACGCTCTCCGTGCTCCTCAGCCAGATCGCGTACCACGGCCTCTTCCTCATCACGGGCAGCGGTGGGGAGGTGAGCGTGGTCGGGACGACGGGCACCGGCGCGCACTTCCACGACGGGTCGACCATCGAGCTGATCGCCGGCGGAGGCGGACACGCGGCCCACGCTCCGCTGATGCTCGTCGCCCACCTCGCTGCGGCTGCCTTCACGATCGCGGCGTTCCGGTACGGCGAGCGCCTCTTCTGGACGCTGGGAGCAGGCCTCCAGCGCGTCGTCGTACGGATCGTCGCCCGCGCGTCCGCGGTCGCGCTCCCGTCGGCACCCGGCGTCTCGATGACGGGCACCCCCGAGCCGCGGGCGCCCCGTTCCCTCGACGCGGTCCTCTCGATCCTCCGGCACCGCGGGCCGCCGCTGCGGGTCCTCCGCGCCGCCTGACACCCCCCTCCCGTGCGGGAGCGGCTCCGGTCGGCGCCTCCGCATGCACCGCGAACCCGCGCTGCGTCCAGAACTCCCGGCCCCGCGCCGGATCTCCCCCGAGGACACGACCGTCATGACCCGTTCTTCTTCTTCTTCTTCCTTCTCGCGGCTCCGCCTCGTCGGCAGCGGCGCACTCGTCGCCGCCGGATCGATCGCGCTCGCTGTCGCCGCGCCCACTGCGGCCAGCGCCCACGTGACCGCGGCGGCGAGCAGCACCGCCGCCGGCTCGTACACGGTGGTGACGTTCTCGCTGGCCCACGGCTGCGAGGGCTCGCCGACGACGGGACTCACGATCACGATGCCCGACGGCATCAACTCGGTCAGCCCGACGATCAACCCGAACTGGGACGTCGTGAAGAACGAGGTCGCGATCGCCGACCCGGTCACCGACTCCCACGGGAACACCGCGACCAAGCGGGTCTCGGACGTGGTCTACACGGCGAAGACGCCCCTCGCCGACGGCTACCGCGACACCGTCGCCCTCCAGCTTCAGCTCCCCGAGGACGCGGCGGGCTCCACGCTGGAGTTCCCCGTGCTGCAGACGTGCGAGACCGGCAGCACCGCCTGGGACCAGCCGACCGTCGACGGCCAGGACGAGCCCGAGCTGCCCGCTCCCACCGTCGCGGTGACCGCGGCGGAAGCGGGTTCCGGCCACGGGGGCGGACACGACGACGACGGCGACGGTGACGACGCGGTCGCGACCACCGCCTCGGCGACGACGGCCACGAGCGGCGACGACGTGCTCGCCCGCATCCTCGGAGTCGGCGGGCTCGTCGTCGGCGCGGTCGGCGTGGCCGTCGGGCTCGCCTCCCGCCGCCGCGGACCCCGGGCGTCGGCGTGACCCGTCGGAAGGCCCTCGTCGCCGTTACCGCGATCGGGCTGCTCGGCTCGATCGCGGTGGCGGCGCCCGCCAGCGCGCACAACTACCTCGTCTCGACGACTCCCGCTGCGGACTCGACCGTGACGGAGCAGCCGGGAACGCTGGTGCTGACGACGAACGACGACCTGCTCGTCCTCGGGACGGACGGAACGGCGGCGGCTCTGCGCGTCGTCGGGCCGGACGGGCTCTACTACGGCGACGGCTGCGTCAGCGTCGTCGGGCCGGAAGCGTCGATGCCGCTCGAGCTCGGCGCGGCGGGGGAGTACGAGGTGACCTGGCAGGTCGTGTCCACCGACGGGCACCCCGTGTCGGGCCAGTACGCGTTCGACTGGGCGCCGTCCGACGGGACCGCGCTCGCCGACGGGTCGGACTCGGTCCCGGACTGCAACGGCACCGTCGCGGTCTCAGGAGGACAGGCCGAGTCCGCCGACGAAGCGCAGGCGACGTCCGGATCGGACCCGGCACTCCTCGGGGACGTCCTGTGGATCGGCGGCGCTCTCGCCGCGGTCGCCGCCGCCATCGGAGTGACGCTCCTCGTGCTGCGACGGCGACCCCGCGACTGAGGCTCGTGAGCCTCCTGGGGTGGCGGTCGGTCAGTTCAGGAGGCTCGCGAGGGGCCCTTCACCGAGACCGGTGAGGACGGCCGCCGCGTCCTCGTAGACGGCGACGGCTCCGGCCTCGCGGAGTTCGTGCTCCGAGGTTCCGCCGGAGAGGACTCCGACCGTTGCCAGGCCCGCGCGCTCGGCGGCCAGGACGTCCCAGGTCGCGTCGCCGACCATGACGGCGCGGTCGACGGAGACACCCGCGCGGTCGAGCGCGATAGAGATCAGGTCGGGTGCTGGCTTGGCGGTGGAGACGTCGGCGCCGCTGGTGACAGCGTGGACGGACCCGCCGAAGGCGAGGACGTCGAGAAGCACGTCCAGCTCGTTCTGCGGTGCCGAGGTGGCGAGGACGACGTGGACGCCTCGACCTACGAGCGTCGCGACGAGCTCGCGAGCTCCCGGAAGTGGAACGATGCGTGCTGTCGTCTCGGCGTAGTTCTTGGTGTGCAGCGACTTCACCAGTGCGCGCTGCTCCTCCTTCTTTTCGTCCTCGAGGAGCATGTCGAGCAGCTCCGACGAGTCTGCGCCGATCGCTCGTTGGATGCGCCAGGCGGGCACGACGAGGTCGGCCTGCCAGAAGGCGCGCGACCACGCCTCGACGTGGAGGAAGTTCGTGTCGGCGAGGGTCCCGTCGATGTCGAAGAGCACCGCGGAGGTCCCCGTCGTCGCGTCTTTCCTGTCCTTCGTTCCTGCCATGTCGCTGCCCCTCTTGTCGCTTCCGCGCCTATCGGCCCGTGCCGTCCACGCTACGCGGGCGCGCCGAAGCGGGCCCGCCCCTTGACCTGCCCGTCCACGCCACCCGACCTGCCCCTTGTCACGGCCCGCCGGTCCCGGTCGGATCGTGTCCGCCCTCCGTCCCGTTCCCCGGCTCCCCGGGCCGGGTGACATGCTGCCGTCCCGTCGGGCTCGTCCAGTGCAGCGTGCCGTCCGGCTCCTGCCGGTGGGTCCACCCCGTGGTGTGGCGGAGCCGGTGGTGGTGTCGGCAGAGGTGTGCGAGGTTGTCGACCGACGTGGTGCCTCCGTGCTGCCAGTCATTCGTGTGGTCGACGTCCGCGTGGCGGGTGCTGCGGGTGCATCCCGGGAACCGGCAGGTCCCGTCGCGGTGCTGGAGGTGGCGACGCAGGTCCGCCGGCACTCGGTAGGAGTCGCGTCCGACGGAGAGGACCGCTCCGCTCTCCGGATGGGTGAGCAGCCGCGTGAACGAGGGAGCACCTGCTGTGAGACGCCGCGCGGTCTCCGGATCGACGGGTCCGTATCCGTCGAGGACGGCGGGCTGGTCGGACCGCCCGAGGAGGGTCAGCGCCGGCACGGTCACCGCGACTTCGGCGCGCACTCCCGCCGGCATCGACGTGCCGTCTCCGTCGGCCGATGTCTCCCCGTCGACCAGCAGCGCAGCGGCGATGTCTGCGCGGAGCTGGCCCAGCGTCCGCTCCTCGTCCGGCAGATCCGCGAGGGAGCGGGCGGCCCGGTCGATCCTGTCCATCGCGCCGAGCACATCGGGAGCTGCGGTGTAGAGGTGCAGGATCGCCATCCCGTCGTCGAGGCCCTCCACCCAGAGCGCGCGACGACGGGCGCAGTCCCGATGACGTTCGCTGAGCGTCTGCGGGTGCAGCCGTTCCCGGAGCGACCGGAGGGCGCGTCGCAGCTGGGGCGGCGTGCAGGCGACCGCGATCGTGGCGGCCTCCTCGTCGAAGCGCCCACGGACCTCGGCCGGGACGTCGAGCGCTCCTCGCACCACGAGTCGCGCGTGCTCGGGGGAGAGCGCTCCGTCCGCGAGTGCGCGCAACGTCGCCGGGAAGTCGTTCACCAGCAGGCGTGCCTCGTCGACCAGTGCAGAGGCGTGCGCCTCCGAGACCCGGAGTCTCGTCGCGAGCTCCGCGATCAGCGCCCGGTGCGCCGCCTCCGCCCGATCCACCTGCACCTGGACGTGCTCGCCGACGAGCGCCGCCGGTGCCGCCATCGCGAGGCGGCGTGCCTCCTCGACTGCCCGGTACCGGGATGCCTCGACGGCGGACCGCTCAGCGTGCCGTGAGCCGGCGAGCGCGAGCGCCTCCGTGAGCGCGTCGTCTACTGTCGCCGATTCCTTCATGCCCTGATCTCACCGGACGAAGTCTCGCCGTGGGCCTCGGGAGCGCCGTTTCATCGGACAGCATCGCGAAGAACCGTCTGTGGAGGAGCGTCGCCCCCCTCACACCTTCCGCGGCACCGTGAACACGGTCTCCACTCCGGCCGAGTACAGCACCGAGTCCGGCGCGCGCGTCGCCAGCCCGGGGAAGCCCGCGGCGTCGAGCAGCCCGTCGTCGAGCGCCAGCAGCTCCGCGCGGCGCAGCGGCCACGGCCGGTGCAGGTTGCGGCCGTACCAGGTGGAGCCCAGGTGGCGCTCGTGGTAGGCCCAGCGTGCGGTGAGGAACGAGCCGAGCGGGTCCTCGTCGACCGGCTCGCCCGGGCGGACGACGATCCGGGAGCGGGCGGCCGAGTCCGAGTGCCGGATCGTGTCGTAGATCACCGCGCCGTGGCGGTGCTCGATGCTCATCCGGGCCCAGCGGTAGGGGAGCCCGAACACCGCCTGCGCGGTGAGCACGGGAAGGAGGTGGGAGGCGTCGAGCGAGACGAACACGACTCCGCGTCGTCCCTGCTCGTCGACGGAGTAGAGCCGGACGTTCACCTCGGGGAAGGTGCCGAGCCAGGGCACCCGCGGGCCGCCGAGGAAGGCCGTCCGCGAGAGCCGGAACGGGATCAGGCCCACCCAGGAGGAGCCGTCGTGCTCGTCGGGCCTCGTCCCGGCCGGGAGGTGGGGCGCCACCAGGGCGGGGTCGACCCGCCAGTGCAGGAACGTCGCCTCGGTCCAGCGCTGCTTCAGGATGCGCGGTCCGCCGAGCGCGGGCGCGGAACGGGTGACGGGTTCGACGGAGCTCACGCGCCCATCGTGCTCCGGTGTGCTGCGAGCTCGCCCGTGCAGGCGCGCTCAGCGGCGCGCGGCGAGGGCCTTCAGTGTCTCCAGCACCAGGGCCACCGGTGCGGAGGAGGCGGCGGAGTTCCGCACGACGGCCTCGAGGGAGCGGACGGGCCGGGGACGGACGACGGGCACGGCGCGGACGCCGTCCGGCAGACGGTGGGCCGCGAGCTCCGGCAGGACCGTCACGCCCATGCCCGCGGCGACGAACGCGGCGGCGGTGATGTGGTCGTTGGCCTGGACGTGGAAGGGCGGCGCGAACCCGGCGGCGGCGCAGGCCTCCACGACGTTCCGGCGGCACCAGCCGGTGGGCAGGTCGTTGTCGACCCAGCGCTCGTTCGCGAGCTCGGCGAGGTCGATCTCGCTCCGGGAGGCGAGCGGATGACCGTCGGGCAGGACGACGAGGTAGGGGTCGTCGAGGAGGTGGTGCGCCGTGAATCCGGGGGCGGTCGGCTCGGAGGAGGCGACGAGGAGCTGCACGTCGGGGCGCGCTCCGAGGTCGTCGTCGAGCTCCTCTCCCAGGCGCAGATCGAGGGCGAGGCCGGGGAACGCGGCGGTCAGCCGGCGGGCGACCTCCGGCATCCAGGCGCTGCCGACGGAGGCGAAGTACGTCACCGAGAGGCGGCCGGAGCGGCCCTCGCGCAGCTCCTCCACCACGGCCTCCGCTTCGGCGAGGCGCTCGAGGACGCGGTCCGCCTGGGCGGCGAGGGCGCGTCCGGCGGGGGTCGGGCGGACGCCGCGGCCCACGCGCTCCAGCAGCGTCAGTCCGGTCTCGCGCTGCAGAGCGGTGAGGTGCTGGCTGACGGCGGAGGGCGTGTAGCCGAGGCCGGAGGCGGCTCCCGCGATCGAGCCGGAGGCGACGACGGAGCGGAGGATGCGGAGCCGGTGCACGTCGAGCATGGGACGACGGTACAGTCCGGCTGAACTATCCGACAGTGAACGGAACTGGTGCTGAATCCCCGGCAGCGCCACGATGGCCTCATGGCCGACGTCTCCTCCTCCGCCCCGCCCTCCACGAGGGACGCCCTCCTGCTGTGGGGCGCGATCGCGGTCACTGTCCTTCTCTGGGCGTCGGCCTTCGTCGGCATCCGCGCCACGACGGAGGACTTCGGCCCGGGCGCGCTGACCCTCGGCCGCATCGTGGTGGGGTCGCTCGCGCTCACGGTGGTGCGCGTCGTCCTCACCGCCCGGAGGCGCCGCTCGGAGGCGGCTCCGGATCCGCGCACAGCGGTCCCGCGCGGGCGCCTCCTCCTGCTCGTGCTGGGCTGGGGAGTCGCCTGGTTCGGGGTCTACAACCTGGCGTTGAACGCTGCGGAGCGGCACGTCGACGCGGGGACGGCGGCGCTGCTGGTGAACATCGCGCCGATGATCACCGCCGTGCTCGCCGGGCTGCTGCTGGGGGAGGGGTTCCCCCGCCGTCTCCTCGCCGGGATGCTCGTGGCGTTGACCGGCGTCGCGGTGATCGCGTTCTCCACCTCCACCGGGCAGTTCGACGTGATCGGCGTCGCCCTCGGCCTGGTCGCCGCCGTCGTCTACGGCAGCGCGGCGACCCTTCAGAAGCGCCTGCTGGGACGGATCGACGCGCCGACGATGACCTGGCTCGGCTGCGTAGCCGGCACGGTCGCGTGCCTGCCCTTCGCCCCGGAGCTCGTCGAGGCGCTCGCCGCCGCTCCGCTCTCCTCGATCCTGGCCGTGGTCTACCTCGGGATCTTCCCGACGGCCGTCGCCTTCACGACGTGGGGGTACGTCCTCGCGCGCTCCAGCGCGGGTCGCACCGCGGCGTCCACCTACGCGGTGCCCGCGGTGGTCGTGCTGCTGTCCTGGCTCGTCCTGGGCGAGACCCCGCCGCTCGCCGCGCTGCTCGGAGGCGCGCTCGCCCTGGCCGGAGTCGCGGTGGCGACGCTGCGGAGGCGCCCGAAGGCGGTCTGACCGGCGGCGGATGCTCCTCCACAGCCGCCCGATCGCGTCGAGTCCTCGGACGAGGCGGCTCGCGGGGATCCCGCGGGAGGGCCCGGGATATGCTGGGCGGACGTTCATCCCAGTCGGCGCCGAGCGCCAGGAACGGTGAGGATCCCGATGACCGAGGCCCTGCAGCCGCCCGTCCAGAACGCCCTCTCGCTCACGCCTCCGGAGCCGGTGGCAGCGGTGCCGACCACCTCGGCGCCGTCGATCGCGCCGAAGGTGCCGGAAGCCGCCCTGCCCGGCCTCGAGGCGAAGGTCGACGGCTACCTCGACACGCTCCTGGCGACGGAGTCCCGCAGCCCCGAGTTCGCGACGCGGGCCAACGACATCCGCACGATGGGCGACGCCGACATCCGCTCGGCCGCCGACTCGTCGAACCGGCTGCTGAGCACGCCGGTGCGCGCCCTCCAGGAGGGCGGGCTCTCCGAGGGGTCGACCATCGGCAAGACGCTGCTTGAGCTGCGCCGCACGGTGGAGGATCTGGACCCGTCCGAGGACAACCTGCAGAAGAAGATCCTGGGCTTCATCCCGTTCGGCAACAAGATCACCGACTACTTCCGCCGCTACGAGAGCGCCCAGTCGCACCTGAACGCGATCATCCAGGCCCTGTACGACGGGCAGGACGAGCTGCGGAAGGACAACGCGGCCCTGAATCTCGAGAAGCAGAACCTCTGGGAGACGATGACCCGTCTCAACGAGTACATCTACGTCGCCGAGCGGCTCGACGTGAAGCTCTCGGCGAAGATCGCCGAGCTCGACGCGACCGATCCGGAGCGGGCGAAGGCGCTGCGCGAGGACGTCCTCTTCTACGCGCGCCAGAAGCACCAGGACCTGCTGACCCAGCTGGCCGTGTCGATCCAGGGCTACCTCGCGATCGACGTCGTCATCAAGAACAACGTCGAGCTGATCAAGGGCGTCGACCGCGCGACGACCACGACCGTCTCGGCGCTGCGCACGGCGGTCATCGTGGCGCAGGCGCTCGCCAACCAGCGCCTCGTGCTCGATCAGATCACGGCGCTGAACACCACGACGTCCAACATGATCGAGGCCACCTCGCGCATGCTCGCCGACCAGTCGGCCTCGATCCAGTCGCAGGCCGCCTCGGCCACGGTCGGGCTGCCGCAGCTGCAGGCCGCGTTCGCGAACATCTACCAGACGATGGACTCGATCTCGGACTTCAAGATCAAGGCGCTCGACAGCATGGCCCAGACCGTCGGAGTCCTGCAGACCGAGACGGCGAAGGCCGGCGAGTACGTCGAGCGGGCCCGCCGCAGCAACTCGGACATCGACGCGACGTCCTCGCTCGATCTCGGCCGCTAGCCGATGGGCTGGTTCTCCCGCCTGTTCACGGGTGCCCCCGCGGCGCCGGAGGAGACCGCGCCCGCTCTGCCGAGCGTCCCGACGAGCAAGGACATCCTCGCGGCGCTCGACAGGGTCGGCACGCGGACGGAGGGCCGGGTGCCCGGCATCGTCGCGGCGCGCATCCAGCGGATCGACGAGACGGTCCGCGAGATGGTGCCCCGTCTCGACCGCCTCGGCGGGATGAGCCGTCAGGGCCACACCGTCGTCGCGACCGCGACCAGCTACCTCCCCGAGGCGGTGGAGGGCTACCTCCGCCTGCCGAGGGACTTCGCCGACCGCCGCGCCGTGCACAGGGGGAAGACCTCGCTGATGATCCTCTGCGACCAGCTCGACCTCCTCGGAGGCACGCTCGACCGCATCTCGGACGCCGTCTCGCGGCAGGACGCCTCGGCGCTGATCGCGCACGGGCAGTTCCTGGCCGAGAAGTTCACGGAGTCCTCGCTCTCCCCGAGCGGTCTCGACGCGCCTCCGCAGCCGGGAGCGCCGTCCGGATCCGGCTCGCTGACCCCGCCGAGCGCCTCGTGACCGCGCTCGCCCCAGCGCTGGACGCCCTCGTGCTCGCGGGGACGGCCGCCGGCCTCGACGCCGCGGCCGTCCGCGACGAGGGTGCGCGGCTGGCCGCCGCCGTCGCCGAGTCGATCCGCGGCGCCGGACAGGACTGGCTCGCCGCGACCGGCGCGACGGGCGGTCTGGAGGCGTTCTTCACCGCCGCCTCGAGCGGCCGGCGCTGGCGGTCGGGGCCGACCGATCAGCTGGCCGCCCTGGTCGGCGCGGGCTCGCACCACTCCTCCGCCTACGCCCGCGCCCTGACCGAGGTCGTCTCGGCGGCCAGCGCTCTCGGCGACCCGGGCATCGGCGGCATCGCCTCCGCCTCCGCGACCGCCGCGGCCCAGCTCTCCGCCGTCCCGGGCGCCCGGGGCGCCGCTCCGACGACGAGCGGAGGAGTACCGCACACGACCGGCCGGACGCCGGACGGTGCCGCGAGCGCCGACCTGCCGACCGGTCTGCCCGCCGGCGTGCCCGGGGTCGACGAGATCCTCGAGCGCCTCCGCCGGACCGAGCACGACGGTCCGCAGGACGAGCCGGCGCCCGCCGCCGCTCCCGCCGCGGAGCCCGCCTCCGAGCCGGAGCCGCTCGACCCGCCGGAGTCCATCGACGACCTGCTCGCCGAGCTCGACGCGCTGATCGGCCTCGACCGGGTGAAGAGCGAGATCAAGCGGCAGACGCAGCTGCTCCGGATCGACACCCTGCGCCAGGCCGCCGGACTCAGCACGCCCACGCTCACCCGCCACCTCGTCTTCACGGGGAACCCCGGCACGGGCAAGACGACGGTGGCGCGGCTGGTCTCGCGGATCTACCGCTCGCTCGGCATCCTCTCGAAGGGCGTGCTCGTCGAGGTCGACCGATCGGAGCTGGTGGCCGGCTACCTCGGGCAGACCGCGACGAAGACCGCGGAGGTGATCGCCTCCGCGCGCGGCGGCGTCCTCTTCATCGACGAGGCCTACGCGCTCGCGCTCGACCAGTACGGCGCGGAGGCGGTCACCACCCTCGTGAAGGACATGGAGGACCACCGCGGCGACCTCGTCGTGATCGTCGCCGGCTACTCCGGGCCGATGCAGGGCTTCCTCGACACGAACCCGGGACTCGCCAGCCGCTTCTCGACCACGATCGACTTCGCCGACTACTCCGACGACGAGCTCTCGGCGATCTTCGGCCGCCTCGCCGCCTCCGCGGACTTCGAGCCGACGGAGGAGGCGCTCGCCGCGTTCGCGGGCCTCGCCTCGGCGCAGCAGCGCACGGAGGCGTTCGGCAACGGGCGCTGGGTCCGCAACGTCCTCGACGCGGCGATCGCCCGGCACGCCTGGCGCCTCCGCGACGTGGAGGAGCCGACGCTCGACGAGCTGCGCATCCTGCTCCCCGAGGACGTGGTGGAGAGCCCCGAAGCCTCGAGTAGCCCGGACGGAGCCGGCGACGACGACGAGGGCGCGGTCGACGGCTCTGAGGAGGCCTTCGGGCAGGCGGACGCCGCCCCGAGCGGCACGGCCGTCCCCGTCACCGACGACCCCGAGGAGGAGAGCCGTTGAGCACCGCACCCGCCGCGCCGCCCGCGCAGAGGATCCCCGTGCCGCCCCTCGTCCAGGTCGCCAACCGGCCGGCGCAGCGGAAGCCGTCGCTGCTGGCCCGCGCGACCGCGACCACTCCGGCCACCCTGCGCCTCCTGCTCGCCCTGACGGCGCTGGCGGCCGTGCTGTTCGGCGTGTTCGCGCAGCAGGCAGGAGCGATGCAGGCGCGCGCCGCGACGACGGCCCGGGAGCAGTCGGCGCAGCTGCTCGGCGTGCAGAACGTCCGCACGCTGCTGGTGGACGCCAACGCGATCGCGGCCAACACCTTCCTCGTCGGCGGACTGGAGCCGACCGAGCTGCGGGCGTCGTACGTCTCGAGCCTCACCGGCGCCGCCTCCGCGATCGCCGGGCTCTCGGCCGCCGACTCGGCGGACACCCGGGCCCTCGCCCGGGTCGCCAGCAGCATCACGACCTACAGCGGGCTGATCGAGCAGGCGCGAGCCAACAACCGGCAGGGCTTCCCCGTCGCCTCGGCATACCTCGACCAGGCGTCGACGGCCCTCTCGGGAGACGGCGGCATCCTCGAGGACCTCGACGGACTGGTCGACTCCGGTGCCGACCGGGTCGCGGCCGCCTACGACGCCGTCCGATGGAGCGTCCTGCTCATGATCGGCTCGCTCGTGATGCTGGTCCTCCTCCTGGCGGCGCAGCTCTGGCTCGCCCGCCGCACGCACCGCTACCTCAACCGCCCGCTCGCCACGGGGACCGCCCTCCTGCTGGTCGTCGGCGTCGGCGGGGCGCTCGCCTACGGATCGGTCGCGGCGGACGCGGGGACGGCGCGGGTCGAGTCCTATCGCGAGGCGCTCACCGTGTCGAACGCGCTCATCGCCGCGAGCGACGCCAAGTCGCTCGAGAGCTTCACGCTGATCAAGCGCGGCTCCGGCGCCGCCCTCGAGGAGCGCTACACCCAGGCCGTCGACTCCGCCCGGGAGAAGCTCTCGGGCGACCTGCAGGACGAGCTGGCGAGGACGCGGCTCGTCGACGAGTTCGGGCAGTGGCAGTCGTTCCACGAGGAGATCCGCGCCGCGGACGACGCCGGGAACTGGGACCAGGCCGTCCGCGTCGCCACGATCACCGGGAACGGCACGCCGAACGACCTCTTCACCACCTTCTCCGACGACGCCCGCGACGTGGTGCAGGAGAAGGCCCTGGCCGCCGCCGCCACGCTCGACCGAGGTGCGGAGTTCGCGACCCTCGTCTCGTGGATCCTGCTGGCGGCCGGTCTCGCCGGAGCCGTGTTCGCCTGGCGCGGCATCGCCCAGCGACTGGAGGAGTACCGATGAACCGCCTGCGCGCCGCCGCCCTCGCCCTGGCCACCACCGCGGCACTCGCACTCACCGGCTGCACGACGGGGGCGGACGACCTCGGCACGCCCCTCGCCGCGGCGACCCCGACTCCGACGGCGAGCGCGACCGCTCCCGCCGCTCCTGCCGCGGCGGACTGCTCGCCCTCGGCGGTCACCTCCTACGCGCCGACCGGCGTGACCGACAGCACCAGGCTCGCGGAGATCCGCGGGCGCGGGACGCTGCGCGTCGGCGTCTCGGCCGACACCCTCCTGATGAGCGCCCGCAACCCGATCACGGGGGCGATCGAGGGCTTCGACGTCGACATCGCCCGCGAGGTCGCCCGGGCGATCCTCGGCAGCGACTCCATCGACTACGTCGTGATCACCTCCGCTCAGCGCCTCCCCGCGCTCACCGGCGGCGACGGCGCCCCGCAGGTCGACATGGTGGCCCGCACCCTCACGATGACCTGCGATCGCTGGAGCTCGATCGCCTTCTCGTCCGAGTACTACGACGCCGGCCTCAAGGTGCTCGTCTCCGACGACCCCGACGGCGTCCCGATCACGGGCATCGGCGACCTCGACGGCGAGAGGGTCTGCGCGCCCAGCGGCACCACGACGCTCAGCCGCCTGCAGAACGACTACCCGGAGGTCGAGGCCGTCGAGGCCGCCACGCACTCGCAGTGCCTCGCCCTCTTCCAGGCAGGAGAGGTCGACGCCATCGCGGGCGACGACACGATCCTCGCGGGCTTCGTGGCGCAGGACCCGTACGCGAAGGTCGTCGGCGACGCCCTGAGCTCGGAGCCCTACGGCCTCGGCCTGCCCGCCGACGACCCCGACTTCGTGCGCTTCGTCAACGCCTCGCTCGAGAGCATCCGCAGCGACGGCCGCTGGCAGAGCATCTACGAGCGCTGGCTCGGGGTCCTCGGCGAGGCCTCGCCGCCGGCCCCGGTGTACGGCCGATGAGCACCGGTCTCGCGGAGGGGACCCCCGTCGCTCCGGGTCGGCTGGGGGAGGCCGCGCCGCAGCGCGAGCTCTTCGAGTACCTCGCCGCTCTCACCCGCTGGCTCCAGCGGACCACGCGCGAGCTCTCGCGGCTGGACGCCGCCGCGCTGGCGTCGCCGCAGGCCGAGAACTACACGGCCGACGTGGTGCTCGCCCAGTCGCTCCGCGAGTCCGTCACCCGGCGCCTCGCCGAGCTCGAGGCGGTCTGGGACTCCGGCCGCGTCGACGTCGTGGCGCGCGAGCGGATGTCGCAGCTGATCTGGGGCCGTCTCGACGCCTCCGGGAGCGGCGCGGTCTCGCTGGTGGAGGCGGTGCGCCTCTGCGACGCGGTCGTCGGCCAGCTGCGCTCCCGGCTCGAGCTCGACCCCAGCGGCACCGACGTCGCCGGGCGGATCGTGGGGGTGCGCGCCGAGATCGAGCGCTGCCGCGACCTCACCCGTGACGGCGGCGGCACGGTCGACCGCGAGCGGGCGGAGCGGGTCGCCGTGCTGCGCTCCCGCCTCGACGCGCTCGCCGAGCGGGCGGGCCGGGGAGCCGACGTGTCGGGGCCGCTCGGCCAGCTCGAGAGCGACTCCGCCCGGCTCGAGCGCGACCTGATCATCGCCGCGTCCGAGCGGCGCGGACTCGAGCGCGACCGCCGTCGGGCGCGCGAGCTGGCGGAGGCGGCCGAGCGACGCGAAGCGCCGCTGCGCGAGCTCGTGGCCCGTTGCCGCCGCGAGATCGCCGACCCGCCGCGGCTGGCCGTGCCCGACGTCTCCCGGCTGGGCGATCCTCCGTCCGACCGCGAGGCGCTCGACGCGCACCTCGCCCGGCTCACCGCCGTCGGCCGCGCGTTCGACGCGGTCGAGGCCGCCTACACCTCGCCGCTGCGCGAACGGGCCGCCCTCGGCTTCCGCGTCCGGGCGCTGCGGGAGCGGGCCGAGGGCAACGGCCGCGCTGCCACCGCCGTCGGCGTCGCGGCCGAGGAGGAGGTGCGCGCCGCCCTCGACGCGGTGCCCTGCTCCGTCCCGCTCGCCCGCCACCTGGTCGAGCAGTACGACGTCGTCACCCGCGACCTCCCGCACCCCGACCCCGCGCACCACCGGAAGGCCACCCCATGAACGGCGCCCCCTGCACCGCGACGCCCGGCTGCACCGGGACGATCGAGGACGGCTACTGCAACGTCTGCGGCCTCCCGCCCGAGGAGGGCGCCGCCGCCTCCGCGCCGACCGCGCGCCGCGCCGCTCCGGCCTCCCCGCCCGCCACCGCCTCCGCCGCCTTCGGCACCGGCTTCGTCGAGGGCACCCCCGGCGCCACGGCACCCGGCCCCGCGGAGGAGCCGGCCACCGCGCGCAGCACGCGCACCTCCTCCGCCCGCCTCGCCACCGCCGCCCTCGGCTCCGCCCGCACGGCGCAGACCGGCTCGAAGGTCACCCGCCGCGTCGGCACCACCTCGACCCGACTGCGCGGCCCGAGGCTCGGCGCCGGGCTCACCACCGTCCCGTCCCGCCCGGCCGCCGACCCGATGGCCGCTCTGATGACCGAGGCGGTCCTCCCCGAGCGCAAGCGCTTCTGCTCGCACTGCGGCACGGCCGTCGGCCGCGGGCGCGACGGTCGGCCCGGCCGCACCGAGGGGTTCTGCCCCAACTGCCGCACGCCGTTCTCGTTCACTCCGCAGCTGGTGAAGGGCGACGTCGTCGGCGGCCAGTACGAGGTCGTCGGCTGCCTGGCCTACGGCGGCCTCGGCTGGATCTACCTCGCGCGCGACCGGAACGTCTCGGGGCGCTGGGTGGTGCTCAAGGGCCTGCTCAACTCCGGCGACCCCGATGCGTACGCGGCGGCCGTCACCGAGCGCCGGTTCCTGGCCGAGGTCGAGCACCCGCTGATCGTCGAGATCTACAACTTCGTCCTGCACGACGGCGCCGGCTACATCGTGATGGAGTACGTCGGCGGGCCGAGCCTCAAGCAGATCCTGAAGGAGCGGCTGGACGCCAACGGTGGCGCCGCGGATCCGCTGCCGGTGGACCAGGCGCTCGCCTTCGTGCTCGAGGTCATGCCCGCCTTCGCCTACCTGCACGACCACGGCCTGCTCTACTGCGACTTCAAGCCGGACAACATGATCCAGGTGGGCGACCAGGTCAAGCTGATCGACCTCGGCGGAGTGCGCCGGATCGACGACGAGGACTCCGCCATCTACGGCACCGTCGGCTACCAGGCTCCGGAGGTCGCCGACCTCGGTCCCTCGGTCGCCTCCGACGTCTACACGATCGGCCGCACGCTGGCCTCGCTGGTGCTCGACTTCCGCGGCAACCAGACGACCTTCGTCGCCTCGCTGCCGCCCGTGTCGGAGACGCCGCTGTTCCAGCGCTACGACTCCTTCTACCGCCTGATCGCGAAGGCGTGCGCTCCCGACCCGCAGGACCGCTTCGCCACGGTGGACGAGATGCGCGGCCAGCTGCTCGGGGTGCTGCGCGAGGTCGTCGCGACCGACCGCGGTCCCGGACACCCCGCGCTGCACTCGACGGAGTCGGCCCTGTTCGAGGCGCCCGTGGCCGACGTGGTCGACCGCGTCCCGCCGTGGGACGCGCTGCCAGCGCTCCGCCGCGACGAGTCCGATCCCGCCCGGTCGTGGCTCGCGGGCGTGAACGTCGCCGACCCGATCGTGCGCCTGCGCGCTCTCGCGCTCGCGCCCACCGTGACGGTCGAGGTGCGGCTCGCCCGCGCCCGGGCGGCGATCGAGGCGCAGCGCTGGGAGGAGGCGGCCCGCGCGACGGGCGAGATCCTCACGGAGGACCCGTGGGAGTGGCGGGCGGTCTGGATGAGCGGTCTCGCGCAGCTCGCGCGCGGCGACGACATCGGGGCCCGCGCCTCCTTCAACACCGTCTACGGCCAGGTCCCCGGCGAGCTCGCCCCGAAGCTCGCGCTCGCCGCGGCGTGCGAGGCGAGCGGCGAGCCCGAGGTCGCCGAGTCCCTCTACGTGATCTGCGCCCGCGCCGACGCGAACTACACGGCACCCGCCGCCTTCGGTCTCGCCCGGGTGCGGCAGCTGCGCTCCGACCTCGACGGGGCGCTCGACGCGCTCGACATCGTCGCGCCCACGCGCTCCTCCTACTCCGACGCGCGCCGCCGCCGGGCGGAGCTGCTGGCGGAGTCGGGCCGCGGGCTGCCCGCGCTCTCGGCCGCCCTCGCGAGCGTCGACTCCGTGTCGATCGACCAGCGGACCCGCCTCGAGCTCACGACCCAGGTCCTCGCCTCCGCCCTCGAGCTGGTGCGGCGCGACGGCCCGGCCGAGGGAGCGACCCTCGGCGGGGTCGAGGCGAACGAGGCCGCCATCCGCGACGGCCTCGAGGCCTCCTACCGCGCGCTCGCCGCCTCCACTCGCGAGCGCGACGAGCGCCTGCGCCTCGTCGACCGGGCCAACGAGGTCCGACGCTGGACGCTGACATGAGCGGCGCGCTGTCGACTCCCTGCCCGAACTGCGGCGAGCCGGTCACGACGGGCGACGCGTTCTGCGAGGCCTGCGGGACGCCGCTGATCGTCGCGGCCACCCCCTCCGCTCCGCCCGTCGCCGTCGGAGGATCCGCCGCCTGCGTCTACTGCGGGGGAGCGGTCGCCGAGGACGGCTACTGCGAGCAGTGCGGACGCCCCGCTCCGACCGAGCGCGAGCACTGGGCCGAAGCGCCGCACCCGCTGGTCGGCGGCGTCTGCGACCGCGGGCTCCGGCACCCGGCCAACGAGGACGCGATGGCGCTCGGGGCGACCACCGGCGCCGACGGCTCTCTGAGGACGGCGCTGCTGGTGGTCTGCGACGGGGTCTCCTCGACCCCCGACTCCGACAAGGCGTCGCTCGCCGCGGCCCGTGCGGCACTCAGCGCGCTGCAGGCCGAGGTCGGCGGGGAGAGCGCGATAGCGGACCGCTGGCGCGCGCTGCTGCAGATGGCCACCGCGCGCGCCTCCGGAGCGATCGACGCGGCCGTGCCCGAGAAGCGGTCGAATCCGCCCTCGTGCACCTTCACCGCGGCGGTGCTGGACGGCGCGCTGCTCGTCACGGGCAACGTGGGCGACAGCCGCAGCTACTGGATGCCGGACGCGGGCGAGCCGCGGCAGCTCACGGTCGACGATTCGTGGGCGCAGGAGCAGATCGCCTCGGGAGTGCCGCGGGAGCAGGCCGAGACGGCGCCCGACGCTCACGCCATCACCCGCTGGCTCGGCGCCGACGCGCACGACGAGGAGCCGCGGGTCGCCTCCGAGGAGCTGACCGAGCCGGGCTGGGTGCTGGTCTGCTCCGACGGGCTGTGGAACTACGCGTCCGCCGCCGAGGACCTCGCGCGCGTGCTGCGCGAGGCGCAGGAGAGGGTGGGCGCGGATCCGGTCACGCTCGCGGAGGCGCTGGTCGCCTGGGCGAACGAGCGCGGCGGGCACGACAACATCACGGCGGCGCTGGCGCGGTTCGACCCGGCGGGTGCGCCGGAGGCAGCGGCTGAAGCGTCCGCTGCCGAGGTGCACGGTGAGGTGACCGGCACAGCCGAGCAGGATGCTGCCGACTCCGGTGCCGATCCCGATGGTGCGGAGCCGGACGCTGCCGACACCGGCGCCGCCGACCTCGGCGCTGCGGATCCCAGCGCTGCGGGCCCGAGCGCGGCCGACAGCGGTGCTGCGGACCCGAGCGCGGCCGACCCCGCCGCCTCGAGCCCCGACCCGGCCACCCCTTCGCCCGACGCCGACGCCGACGCCGACGCCACCCGTCCCGCCGACTGAGCACGCCGATCCGTCCAGATCACCCCTCCACCGCTGGACGGATCGGCACCCCCGCGGCCGTGGTCACGCCCCTACAGTCGTCGCCATGAGCATCGCCGAGCCCGCCACCGCCCTGTCCGTCGTCGGCCACTGGATCGACGGGGCTCCCTCGGCCTCCTCGTCCGGCCGCACCGCTCCCGTCTACGACCCGGCGCTGGGAGTCGCGACCAAGGAGGTCGCGCTCGCCGACTCCGCCGAGGTGGACGCCGCCGTCGCCTCCGCGAAGGCCGCCTTCCCCGCATGGCGCGACACGTCGCTCGCGAAGCGGCAGCAGATCGTCTTCCGCTTCCGCGAGCTCCTCGAGGCGAAGAAGCAGGAGCTCGCCGAGCTGATCACGTCGGAGCACGGCAAGGTCGTCTCGGACGCGCTCGGCGAGATCACCCGCGGCCAGGAGGTCGTGGAGTTCGCGACGGGCCTCGCGCACCACCTCAAGGGCGAGTACTCGGAGCAGGTCTCCACCGGCGTCGACGTCTACTCGACCAAGCAGCCGCTGGGCGTGGTCGGGATCATCTCCCCCTTCAACTTCCCGGCGATGGTGCCGATGTGGTTCTTCCCCATCGCCATCGCCGCCGGCAACACCGTCGTGGTGAAGCCCTCCGAGAAGGACCCGTCCCCGGCGATCTGGCTCGGCGCCCTCTGGAAGGAGGCCGGCCTCCCCGACGGCGTCTACACGGTGCTCAACGGCGACAAGCAGGCCGTCGACGGGCTGCTCGAGCACCCCGACGTGCGCTCGATCTCGTTCGTCGGCTCCACCCCGATCGCGCAGTACGTCTACGAGACGGGCACGAAGCACGGCAAGCGCGTCCAGGCCCTCGGTGGGGCGAAGAACCACATGCTGGTGCTCCCCGACGCGGACCTCGACCTCGTCGCCGACTCCGCCATCAACGCCGGCTTCGGCTCGGCGGGCGAGCGGTGCATGGCGATCTCGGTCGTCGTCGCGGTGGAGCCCGTCGCCGACGAGCTCATCACCAGGATCCAGGAGCGGGCCGCGACCCTGCGCATCGGCGACGGACGCCGCGGCTGCGACATGGGCCCGCTGATCACCGAGGCGCACCGCGACAAGGTCGCCTCCTACATCGCGATCGCGGAGGAGGACGGCGCGGAGGTCGTCATCGACGGGCGCGGGATCGAGGTGGACGGCGACGCGAACGGCTTCTGGCTCGGCCCGACCCTGCTCGACAAGGTCCCCACCACCTCCCGCGCCTACACGGAGGAGATCTTCGGACCGGTGCTGTCCATCGTCCGCGTCGCCTCCTACGAGGAGGGCGTCGCCCTGATCAACAACGGCGCGTTCGGCAACGGCACCGCGATCTTCACCAACGACGGAGGAGCGGCCCGCCGCTTCCAGAACGAGGTCGAGGTCGGCATGATCGGCATCAACGTCCCCATCCCCGTCCCCGTCGCCACGTTCTCCTTCGGCGGCTGGAAGGCGTCCCTCTTCGGCGACACCAAGGCCCACGGAGCAGAAGGCGTCCGCTTCTTCACCCAGCAGAAGGCCATCACCAGCCGCTGGCTCGACCCCTCCCACGGCGGCATCAACCTCGGGTTCCCGCAGCATTCCTAGGCTCTCTCCTCCTTCGTCGTCGATCGCCCGCAGTCGGCTCGGGAGGGTGGTCGGGTATCGCAGAGCGTCGTGCGTTCCGCGCACGTCGATCCGCTGGGACGCGGATCACCGGTTGCGCTCCGCGGCGCTTGTGAGGCTCTCTCCTCCTGGCGTCGTCGATCGCCCGCAGTCGCGGTACGCGACCCGCTCTTCCCAGCGCGACCACCCTCCCCGGCCGGCCGCGGCCGATCGACGACGAAGGAGGAGAGAGGCTCTTGAGCACCGCGCAACCGGCGATCCGCGTGGGAGCGGATCGTCGTGCGCGCTACGCGGCCCGCTCTGCGGAACGCGACCACCCTCCCCGGCCGACCGCGGCCGATCGACGACGAAGGAGGAGAGAGGCTCTTGAGCACCGCGCAACCGTCGATCCGCGTGTGAGCGGATCGTCGTGCGCGGTACGCGACCCGCTCTTCCCATCGTCCCCACCTCCTGAGGCCGACCGCGGCCGATCGACGACGCAGGAGGAGAGAGGCTCTTGAGCACCGCGCAACCGGCGATCCGCGTGTGAGCGGATCGTCGTGCGCGGTACGCGACCCGCTCTTCCAGCGTCCCCACCTCCTGAGACCGACCGCGGCCGATCGACGACGCAGGAGGAGATCGGCTATGAGTGGAGCCGCAGCGCCGTCCAGAGCTCGGTGCGGGCGGAGACGTCGTCGAGGTCGAGGCCGAGGGCGCGCTCGACGGCGGTGATGCGGTTGCGGAGGGTGTGACGGTGCACGCCGAGGTCGCGGGCGGCGGGCTCCCAGGCGCCGTTGCGGCGGAGCCAGACGCGGGCGCTCTCGAGCAGCACGGCTCCCTCGGGGGTCAGCAGCGGTGAGAGCATCCGGCGGGCGAGCGGTGCTGCTCCGGCGGCGGCGAGAAGCCCGATCATCCCCTCGGCGGCGACGTCCTCGAAGCGGACCACCGTCCCGTCTCCTGTCCGCTCGGCGGCGCGCCGCGCCTCCTCGAGGCCCCGGTCCAGGTCGGACCAGCCGATCGGGACGGAGGCGCCGGCGCTCGCGCCGTGCCGCTCCAGCACGGCGGTCAGCGGCTCGAGTCCGTCGGCGGCGGCGACGGCGACGAGCGAGCCGTCCCTCTCGGCGAAGAACAGGCGCGCGCCGTCCTCCTCCGCCACGACCTCCAGCTCGTCGAGGAGCGAGTCGCCGTGCACGGGCGCGCTCAGCACGACCACCCGCACGGGCTCGGCGGGCAGCGGGCTCCCCAGGCGCCGTGCGGTGCTCTCGGCGACGTCGAAGGCTCCCGCGGCCAGCAGCTCGAGCAGTCCGGAGCGCAGCTGCCGACGGGAGGAGTCCAGCGCGCGCCGCTGCTCCAGCGCGATGCTCGCCAGGGCGATGACGCTCGCGACGAGGTCGCTGCCCGCCGGGTCCAGCGGCGTGCCCGTGCCCACGGCGAGCACCCCGCGCAGGTGGTCGCGGCGCCCGATCGTCTGCAGCGTCACTCCGCCGCCGTCGTCGAGTCGGAGTCCCGCTCGGCTGCCGCGCGTCAGGGCGTGCCTCGCGGCCGCGGCGACCGCCTCCTCCGCCGGCACGTCGAGCCGGGTGGGCAGGTGCACCCTCTGCCCGGCGGCGTCGTAGAGGGCGACCCAGCAGTCCAGCTGCCGCTCCAGCTCGGTGAGGATCGCCGCGAGCCCGTCCGGCCGCAGCGCCGCGCGGGCGACCCGCCGCTGCGCCTCGAGCGACCACTCCAGCCGCTCGCGCTGCTCCCGCGAGATCACGTCGGCGACGAAGCGGATGATCCCCATGAACGGAGTCAGGTCCGCCACCTCCAGCAGCGGCAGGCCCTGGCGCTCGCACGCCGTGACGAGAGCGGTGGGCACCTCGTCGTGCACGATGCGGGTGGCGAAGCCGAGCGCGCGGATGCCGCGGCCGCGCAGCCGGGCGACGTACTCCTCCGAGAACTCGGCGCTGTCGTGCCCGGTGAAGTGGACGCCGTCGGTCAGCAGCAGCTGGCCCGACTCGAGCCAGGGCGTCGGATCGACGAGGTCCGAGGAGTGCGCCCACACCAGAGGGGCGTCGAGGTCGGCCTCGTCGTGGACCCCGGCGAGCACGCGGAGGCGGAAGGCCGGTTCGGCCAGCAGATCGCGGACGGTCGCGGGCATGCGCGGCTCCCTTCGACGTTCCGTCCATCGTAGGGTCCGCGGATCGACGGATCCGCACGCCCGCTTCCGAGGCGCGCGCGGCACGATGGGGAGCATGACGTCCTCGACCGCCCCCACCGTCCGCGACAACGCCTCGGTCACCGCCGCCGACCGGTCCCGCGTGTTCCACTCCTGGTCGGCGCAGGGCGCGCTGAACCCGCTGCCGATCGCAGGCGGTCTCGGCGCCGAGGTCTGGGACGTCGACGGCACCCGCTACCTCGACTTCTCGAGCCAGCTCGTGAACGTCACCATCGGCTACCAGCACCCGAAGGTCGTCGCCGCGATCCAGGAGCAGGCGGGCGTCCTCACCACCGTCGGCCCCGCCTACGCGAACGAGACCCGCGCCGAGGCGGCCCGCCTGATCACCGAGCGGGCGCCCGAGGGCATGGAGAAGGTCTTCTTCACCAACGGCGGCGCGGACGCGAACGAGAACGCGATCCGCATGGCGCGGCTGTTCACCGGCCGCGACAAGGTCGTCTCGCTGTACCGCTCGTACCACGGCAACACGGGAGCGGCGATCGTCTCGACCGGCGACTGGCGCCGCATCCCGAACGAGTACTCCCGCGGGCACGTGCACGCCTTCGGGCCCTACCTGTACCGCAGCGAGTTCTGGGCCGAGACCCTCGAGCAGGAGTGCGAGCGCGCCCTCCACCACCTCGAGCGCGTCGTGCAGGCGGAGGGGCCGGAGTCGATCGCCGCGTTCCTCCTCGAGACCATCCCCGGCACCGCCGGCGTGCTCACCCCGCCGCCCGGCTACCTCGCGGGTGTGCGCGAGATCGCCGACCGGTACGGCATCCAGCTGATCCTCGACGAGGTCATGGCGGGCTTCGGCCGCACGGGGGAGTGGTTCGCCTTCGACGCCTTCGACATGCGCCCCGACCTGATCACCTTCGCGAAGGGCGTGAACTCCGGCTACGTCCCGATCGGCGGCGTCGTCATCTCGGATCCGATCGCCCACCACTTCGACGAGCGCGTCTTCCCCGGCGGTCTCACCTACTCGGGCCACCCGCTCGCCGCGGCCAGCGTCGTCGCGACGCTCCAGGCGATGGAGGAGGAGGGGATCGTCGACAACGCGCGCACCATCGGCTCGGAGCACCTGGCCCCCGGCCTGGCGGCGCTCGAGGCGAAGCACGACCTGATCGGCGAGGTCCGGGGCTCCGGAGTGTTCTGGGCCCTGGAGCTGGTCACCGACCGGGCCGCGCGCACCCCGCTGCCGGCGGCCTCCGTCGCCCGCCTCAAGGCCGACCTGCTGTCCCGCGGTCTCCTGCCCTTCACCGCCGACAACCGGATCCACGTGGTCCCGCCGGCCGTCATCACCCCCGCCGAGGTCGCCCGCGGCCTCGGCATCCTCGACGACGCCCTCACCGCCTTCAGCGGCTGACCGCACTCCGTTCCGCAGGCGGCGGCGTCCTCGCGAGGCGTGTCCGGGGATCCGCGTTCCAGCGGATCCGCGTCGCCGTGCGCATCCCGCTCCTCGGGACCCGGCAGCGCGCTCGAGCCGACTGCGGGACGCCGCGCGGGGAGCGGCGTCCTCGCGAGGCGTGTCCGGGGATCCGCGTTCCAGCGGATCCGCGTCGCCGTGCGCGACCCGCTCCTCGGGACCCAGCCCCGCGCTCGAGCCGACTGCGGGACGCCGCGCGGGGAGCGGCGTCCTAACCAGCACTGTGCAAGGCGAACGCCGTCACGAACCCGAGGACCGCGTACAGCCCGGTGAGCACGTCGTCGCGGTCGAACGCCTCGGGGATCATCGTGTTCGAGATCATGGCGAGGATCGCGCCGGCGGCGACGGTCGTCACGAAGGCCACGACCGCGCCCGGTGCGGTGGCGAAGACCAGGAAGCCGACCAGCGCCGCGGCGGCCGAGATCGCGGCGATTCCGCCCCAGACGGTGAAGACGTAGCGGGCGGAGCGGCCGTCGGCCTTCATGCCGACGGTCGAGGACAGGCCCTCGGGGAGGTTCGAGATCGCGACCGCGGCGACGATGGGCACGCTGATCGCCGCTCCCGCTCCGCCCTGGGCGACCGAGAGGCCGAGCACGATCGATTCTGGGACCCCGTCGATCAGGGCGCCGGCCGCGATGGCCGCGCCTCCTCCTCCGCCCGACCCCTTCGCGCTCTTGCGGTTCCCCGCGCCGGCGCGGGTGAGCAGCGCGTCCGCGCCGACGAAGACGACGGCTCCCGCGAGCGTGCCGAGGATCGTCGGGAGCAGTCCTCCGTCGTCCGCCGCCTCCTGCACGAGCTCGTAGGCGAGCGCCGAGATCAGCACCCCTGCTCCGAAGGCGGAGATCGCGGCGGTGAGCTTCGGGGGCACGCGCACGAACCAGGCGAGCGCGGCGCCGATCAGGAGGGTGGCGCCGCCGATGGCGCCGCTGGCGAGGGCGAGGGTCCAGGGAGGCACGGCTCCACCCTTGCATCGGCGGCGTCCGGTCGCGGCGGGCTTGACGGGGGCGCTCCGGCGGCGCTCGACCCGCCTCCGCCGGCCCCGACAGCTGTCGTGCAGGCGTCGGGCCGCGATGCCCGGCCGATCCTCGGCGATGGAGGGCCGCTCGGGCCGGGCGTCCCCGTAAACTGCCGGAATGGCGGAGTTCAGCGCGAGTGTTTTCCAGAACGAGTTCCTCTCGGACGGCGCCACCGACGTGCACGCCATCGTCACGGTGACCGCGTCCGGCACGGGGGTCGCCGGGTCCGACGGGGCCGCGGCCGAGATCATCATCGTGGACTGCTCCGGATCGATGACCGGCGAGAACATGACGGCCGCGAAGCGCGCCGCCGCCGTGGCCGTCGACCAGATCCTGGACGGCACCTTCTTCGCCGTCGTGGCCGGGTCCGAGCGCGCCGACCGCGCCTTCCCGTACCCCAACGCCACCGTCTCGATGGTGCGGATGGAGCCGGGGGCGCGAGCCGCGGCGAAGGAGGCGATCGGCTACCTCCAGGCCGACGGCGGCACCGCGATGGGCACCTGGCTGACCCTCGCCCGCCAGCTGTTCGCGACCGTGCCGGAGGCGACGCAGCGGCACGCGATCCTCCTCACCGACGGCAAGAACGAGCACGAGTCGCGGATGCAGCTGGACGCGGCGATCCGCGCGGCGTCCGGCGACTTCCAGTGCGACGTGCGCGGCGTCGGCTCCCGCTGGATCGTCGAGGAGGCGCGCACCATCGCGAGCGCCCTGCTGGGCACCGTGGGCCTGATCGCGAACCCGGCCGACATGGCTGCCGACTTCGAGTCGCTGATGCGGGCGTCGATGGGCCGGGGAGTCGCCAACGGCGAGCTCCGCGTCTGGACTCCGCAGGGCGCGCAGCTGCTGTTCGTCCGTCAGGTCGCGCCGAACCTCGAGGACCTCAGCTCCCGGCGGAACTCCGTGAACCCGCTCACCGGCGCCTACCCGACCGGCGCCTGGGGCGACGAGTCGCGGGAGTACCACGTGGCGGTCCGGGTCGCGTCGAAGCCGGTCGGCTCGGAGCAGCTCGCCGCGCGGGTGCAGCTCAGCGTGCGCGACGAGGTGGTCGCCTCCGCCCTGGTGAAGGCGCGCTGGACGGACGACTCCGCCCTGACCGCCCGCATCGACCCCGCCGTCGCCCACTACACCGGCCAGACCGAGCTCGCCTCGGCGATCCAGGACGGGCTCGCGGCGAAGGCGCGGGGCGACGAGGCGACCGCCACGGTCAAGCTCGGGCGGGCGGTGCAGCTCGCCTCCGTCACCGGGAACGACGAGGCGACCGCGAAGCTGCGGAAGGTCGTCGAGATCGACGACCCGAACGAGGGCACCGTGCGGCTCAAGCGCGGCGTGGACCGCCTCGACGAGATGGCGCTGGACACCGCGTCGACCAAGACCACGCGGGTGCGCAAGTGAGCTTCCGCTGTCCCGAGGGGCACACCTCGCAGTCCGGCGACTACTGCGACGTCTGCGGGGCGCCCATCGGTGCCGCTGCGGCCCCGTCGCCCGCTCCCGCCGCGCCGACCACCGCGATCCCGACCGGCCCCTCGGTCTGCCCGCACTGCTCGTTCCCGAACGAGCCAGGCGCCCTGTTCTGCGAGAACTGCGGCTACGACTTCACGACCGGCTCCCTCCCCGAGGCCGATCCGTTCACCTCCTCCGGCGCCGTCCGCGCTCCGGGCGAGGTCGGCGGCTCCGCGACGCCGTCGGGGGACCCGGCCCAGCACCTGGGCGAGGCGCCCGCGCCGCAGGCCGATCCCGCGGCTCCGACCGAGCTGGTCCCGGAGCAGGAGGCCGGCTTCGACACCCCCGTCGCGACCGCGCCGCCCGCCGCTCCGCCGACCGAGGTGATCCCGGAGGCCCCTGCACCCGAGGCCGCAGCCCCCGACGCGGCACCCGAGGCCTCAGCGTCGGAGGAGGAGGCCGCGTCCGCGCCGGCCACCGGCTCCGCCCGCCCCGCCGCCGCCTCCGCGGACCCGGACCGCCCGTGGATCGCCGAGCTCTGGGTCGACCCGGAGTGGTACGCCGAGCAGCGCGCCGACGACCCCATGCCCTCGCCCGGCCCGCCCGCGACCGTCGTCCTCCGCGAGCGCACCCTGCTCGTCGGCCGCCCGTCCGTCTCCCGCGGCATCTCGCCGCAGGTGGACTGCGGCTCCGACTCCGGTGTCTCGCGGCGCCACTGCCAGCTGAGCACCGACGGCTACCGCTGGTGGGTCGAGGATCTGCAGTCGGCGAACGGCACGTACCTCGCCCCGGCCGGGGCGCCGCTCCCGCAGTCGCCGATCGCCGCCGGGCAGCGCCGCGAGGTCGAGGAGGGCGACCGGATCTACGTGGGCGCCTGGACGAGGATCGTGCTCCGTCCCGCGTTCCCCGGCGAGGCCTAGGGCCCCGCGCCCGGTCGTTCAGCGACCGGCGAGCGCTCCGAGCATCCACGACAGCGCCGCGATCGCGCCGACGCCGACCACGCTCGAGCCGATGATCACGGAGCGCCGGATCCGTGCCGCGCGCGAGTCCGAGGCGGTCGGCGCGGCCGCCGCCGTGCCCGTCGTCATCCCGCCGCGGAGCCGGTGCGCGACTTCGTCGGCGGTCGGCCGCTTCTCCGGGTCCCGCTGCGTCATCGAGGTCAGCAGCGCCCGCCACTCCGCCGGCAGGGTGTCGGGCACGGAGGGGCTGCGGTGGAGGCGGGCGATGGCCGCCTCGAGGACGGTGCCCGAGTACTCGCGGTGACCGGTGATCGCCTCGAGGAGGACCAGGCCGAGGGAGAAGACGTCGCTCGCTCCACTGATCGGCTCGCCCGCGACCTGCTCCGGGCTGACGAAGCTCGCGGTGCCGATCACGACGCCGTCGCTGGTGAGGCGGGAGCCGTCCATGAAGTGGGCCACGCCGAAGTCGGTGAGCTTGGCGGTGCGGGTGTAGCCGCTGGAGGCGACCTCGCTGACCAGGATGTTCGCGGGCTTCACGTCGCGGTGCACGACGCCGCGCTCGTGCAGGTAGGCCAGGGCCTCGGCGAGCTGCGTGCCGATCGCCGCGACCTCCGCCGCCGGGAGGAGGCCGGACTCGAGCCGCGCCTCCATCGTGGGGTCGGCGACGAGCTCCATCACGACGTAGCGGCGGACCTCGCCGCCGAAGTTGTGCAGCCCCGCGTCGAAGAGGTTGACGATGCCGGGGTGGGCGAAGGAGCTCAGCATCCGCACCTCGCGCTCCTGGCGGGCCACGTCCTCGGGGTTCGAGGCCTCCGCGCGGAACACCTTCACGGCGACCTCGCGCTGCACGGTCTCGTCGCGGGCCCGGTAGACCGAGCCCATCCCGCCGGAGCCGATGCGCTCGATCAGGTAGTAGCGGCCGGCCACCTTCTGCTGGGCGGCGTTCGCGGCGACGGTACTCATGGCGATCCCGCCTTCCGCTCGAACGGTGCGCTCCGGAGCGCACGAGGTGGGCGCCTGCGACGACGGTACCGCGGGGCGGCGCCGGCCGGGTCGGCGGAACGGGGGGATTGACACTCCCGGCCCCGGACGGGGGGACGAATGGCCGCTCAGCGCACCGATCCGCACCCCCGGCCGCGGGGTCAGCGGAGGCCGCTGCGCGCGAAGCCCTGCACGAAGTAGCGCTGGAACACCAGGAACAGCACCACCATCGGCACGACGTTCACCAGGGCGAACGCCATGGTCGCTCCGTAGTCGCTGCCGAACTGCCCCTGGAGGAAGAGCAGCCCGATCGGGAGCGTGAACAGCGCGTTCTCCTTCAGGGCGATGAGCGGCCAGGCGAAGTCGTTCCAGGAGCCGAGCAGCGACATGAAGAAGAGCACGGCGATGAGCGGCTTCGAGAGGGGGAGGACGATGGCCGTGAACACGCGGAAGTGCCCGGCGCCGTCGATCCGGGCCGCCTCGATCAGGTCCCGCGGGATCGCGAGGATGAACTGCCGCGCCAGGAACAGCCCGAACGCCGAGGCCGCCGTCGGCAGGATCACCGCCCAGTAGCTCCCGTAGAGGCCGAGGTCGGTGACGAGCCGGAACAGCGCCACCATGATCACCTGCACGGGCAGGGTGAGCGTCGACAGGGCCAGGAGGAAGAGCACTCCGGATCCGCGGAACCGCAGCTGCGCGAAGGCGTAGCCGCCGAGCAGGTTGATCGTCACGGTGATCAGCGCGGTGACCAGGCTGATCGCGAGGGAGTTGCCGAACCAGGTCGCCACGGGGAACGACGAGAACACCCGCTCGAAGTTCACCAGCGTCAGCTCGCGCGGCCAGAGGCGGAGGGTGCCGCCGAGCAGCTCGGACCGCGAGGAGAACGCGACGACGACCATCCAGTACAGCGGGAAGACGATGACCACCGAGACGGCGAGGGCGAGGGCGAGGCGGAGCAGGCGCGAGGTGCGCGACGTGCGGATCATTCGACGAGGTCCCTCGAGCGGTTGGTGCGCCACTGCACCGCGGTGAAGATCATGGTCAGGATCAGCAGCACGATGCCGATGGCCGCGGCGTAGCCCTGGTCGCGGGTGACGAAACCGGTGTCGTAGGCGTAGGTCACGAGCACCGAGGTCGCGTTCTGCGGTCCGCCGCCGGTGAGCACGAAGACGATGTCGAACACCTGGAACGAGTAGATGACGTTGAGGATGAGCAGGAAGAACGACGACGGGCCGACCAGCGGCAGCGTCACGTGGCGGAACTGCTGCCACGCGTTCGCTCCGTCGAGCCGGGCCGCCTCGTAGAGCGCCGGGTTCACCCCCTGCAGCCCCGCCAGGTAGATCAGCATGTTGAAGCCGGTGCGCCACCACAGGGTGACGAGCACCACGGAGGCGAAGGCCGCCGCTCCGCCGGACTGCCAGGCGATGCGGGGGAGGCCGATCGTCTGGAGCATGCCGTCGAGCACGCCGCTGTTCTCGTCGAAGATCAGCACGCCCATCAGCGCCGTCGCCACTCCGGAGACCGCCATCGGCAGGATGAGGATGCTGCGGAACACCGGCCGCGCGGGCAGCACCGAGTTCATCAGCACCGCCGCGCCGAGGCCCAGCGCCATCGAGAGCGGGGTCACGATCAGGGTGAACAGCGCCGTGTTCAACGTCGAGCGCCAGAAGAGGCCGTCGCCGAGCAGCCGCGCGTAGTTGTCGAGTCCGACGAAGACGCCGTCGCCGAAGCCGTTCGTGCGCTGGAAGCCGATCAGGAACGCGCCGCCCAGGGGGACGAACACGAACAGGCCGAGCATCAGCAGGTTCGGCGCGAGGAACGCGTAGGCGGCCGCCGTCTCGCGGGCGGGGGCGCGGGAGGTGCGCCGGGGGCGGGCGGTCACCGCCTCCGGCGCGAGGACCGACCGGCTCACTGCGTCGCGGCCGCGATGCCGGAGGTGAGGCCGGCGATGGTGTCCTCGGTGCTGCGCCCGCCGACGAAGGCCTGCTCCAGCTGCTCCTTGAGCACCGTGATGATCGCGGCCATGTCGGGCGAGGCGACCTGCGCCGAGTCGGACGCCTGGACGGTGCCCGCCTGGCCGAGGAACACCTCGGCGAGCTCGGGGCGCACGGCGAACTCGATGCCCGACTCCGTGAGGTCGCGACGGGTGGGGAGGAGGGAGGCGCCGGCGCAGAAGTCGCGCATCGCCTCCTCCTCCGTCACGAACGCGAGGAAGGAGGCGGCCAGCTCCGGGTTCTTCGCGGCCTTGGTCGCGACGAGGGCGTTGCCGCCGAAGTCGCCGCCTCCGCGCACGTTGCGCGGGGAGTAGGTGGCGCCCCACTCGAAGTCGAGGGTGGAGTCGGCGTCGGGGATGAGGAACGCGCCGGCGAAGGTCATCGCGGTGGTCTGCGAGTACCAGAGGTCGCTGGCGTAGGTGGTCGCCTGCACGGAGCTGCTCGGCGGCACGAGGCCGTCGGTGAAGAAGCTGCGGCTGAAGTCGATCGCGGCGCGGCCGGCGGCGGAGTCGATCGCGGGCCCGGACAGGTCCTCGGTGAGGAAGCGGCCGTCGGCCTGGAAGAGCAGGCTCAGCCAGCGGGTGACGCCGTTGCCCTGCCAGTTGTAGGCGAAGGGGTAGCGCTCGGCGGGGAGCGAGGCGCGCAGCTTCCGCCCGACCTCGGTGAACTCCTCCCAGGTCCACGCCTCCTCGGGCGAGGAGGGGAAGGAGGTGACGCCCGCGTCGGCCAGCACCTGCGTGTTGTAGAGGATCAGCGAGGTGTCGGTGTGGTGGGGGACGCCGAAGGGGCTCCCGCCGCTCTGCACCGCGGCCCAGGCCGGATCGGTGAACCGCTCGGCGACGTCGGAGTCGAGGAAGCCCGACAGGTCCAGGAGCTGGTCGCGGCCGGCGTAGCTGCCGAACGTGTAGTACGGGACCCGGAAGACGTCCGGCGGGTTGCCCGCCTGCAGCTGCGCGTCGATGTTGGTGAACATCTGCTCGTACGGGACCGCGTTGAGGGTCACGGTGGCGCCGGCGTTCGCCGACTGGAACGCGTCGATCGCGCGCTGGAAGCCGGCCAGCTCGGCGTCGGTGCCCCAGGTGGTGAAGGTGAGGGTGTCGCTGCCGGCGCTCGCCGCGGGGCCCGCGGGGGCGAAGCCGCAGCCGGAGAGGACCGGGACGGAGGCGGCGACGCCGAGCGCTCCGAGGAAGCGGCGGCGGTCGAGGACCGCGCGTCCGAGCTGCGAGAGGTCGAGAGCCCCCGCGGGGAGCCCCTTGCTGGTCAGGCCCATGACGGCCTCCTTCCGGGGGCCAGCGGCAGGCTCCCGGGGGCAGGCTATTCCGGCAGGGCCGCGGGAATCGCGGCTGGACGGATCGGCCGATCCATGAGAGGAGCGGCCGATCCGCGCGGCGGGCGTTCAGCCGCGGCGGCCGAGCATCCCCTCGAACGAGCCGTCGAGCGCCCACGGGTCGGGCGCGGAGCCCGAGCGGGAGGAGCGGGCGGCTTGATCGGCCAGCTCGCGTCCGGCGCGCTCGATGCGCGAGGGCAGCGCCCGTCCGTCCTCGGTCGCGCCGCCCCAGTCGTCCGTCGCCGCGAACACGGTGGTCGCGAGGGGCGCCGCGTGCAGGTAGGTGAAGAGCGGGCGCATCGCGTAGTCGACGGCCAGGGAGTGGCGGGGGGACCCGCCCGTGGCCGCCAGCAGCACGGGCAGGTCGCGCAGCGCCTCCGTGTCGAGCACGTCGACGAACGACTTGAAGAGCCCGCTGTAGCTGGTGGTGAAGATCGGCGTCACGGCGATCAGGCCGTCGGCGCCGGCGACCGCGTCGAGCGCGGTCTGCAGAGCGGGGCTCGCGAAGCCGGTGAGGAGGTTGTTCGTGACGTCGTGCGCGAGGTCGCGCAGCTCCACGACGCTCCGCTCGACGGCGAAGCCCTGCTCGGTGAGGGAGGACTCGGCGGCGTCGGCCAGGCGGTCGGCGAGCAGCCGGGTCGAGGACGGCTGGCTGAGGCCGGCCGAGAGGACGGTGATCCTGCGGGTGTCCATGGAGAGCTCCTGACTAGACGGTGACGGGCTCGGCCGCGGGCTGCGCGTCGCGCGCGGCCACGAGGGAGGCGTGGGTGGGGGCGTCGGGCACGTGCGAGGGGCGGCCCTCGGCGAAGCCGGCGCGGAGGGCGGGGAGGATCTCGCCGAGCATGTCCATCTGCTCCAGGACGGTCTTCAGCGGGAGTCCCGCGTGGTCCATCAGGAAGAGCTGGCGCTGGTAGTCGCCGACGTACTCGCGGAAGCCGAGGGTGCGGTCGATGATCTGCTGCGGGGAGCCGACGGTGAGCGGGGTCTGCTCCGTGAAGTCCTCGAGCGAGGGGCCGTGGCCGTAGACGGGGGCGTTGTCGAAGTAGGGGCGGAACTGCGAGACCGCGTCCTGCGAGTTCCTCGCCAGGAAGATCTGCCCGCCGAGGCCGACGATCGCCTGGTCGGCGGTCCCGTGGCCGTAGTGCTCGAAGCGCTGGCGGTAGAGCTGCACCATCTTCTGGGTGTGCGAGGCGGGCCAGAAGATGTGGTTCGCGAAGAAGCCGTCGCCGTAGTAGGCGGCCTGCTCGGCGATCTGAGGGGAGCGGATCGATCCGTGCCACACGAACGGCGCGACACCGTCGAGGGGGCGCGGGGTCGACTGGAAGCCCTGGAGGGGAGTGCGGAACTGGCCCTCCCAGTCGACGAAGTCCTCGGTCCACAGGCGGTGCAGCAGGTCGTAGTTCTCGATCGTCAGCTCGATGCCGCGGCGGATGTCCTTGCCGAACCACGGGTAGACGGGGCCGGTGTTGCCGCGGCCGAGCATCAGGTCGACGCGGCCGCCGGCGAGGTGCTGGAGCATCGCGTAGTCCTCGGCGAGCTTCACGGGGTCGTTCGTGGTGATGAGGGCCATCGCGGTGGAGAGCGTGATTCTCTCGGTCTTCGCCGCGAGGTAGCCGAGCGTGGTGGTGGGGGAGGAGGACCAGAACGGCGGGTTGTGGTGCTCGCCCAGGGCGAAGACGTCGAGGCCGATCTCCTCCGCCTTCAGCGCGATCGCGAGGGTCGCCTGGATCTTCTCGGACTCGGACGGGGTCCATCCGGTCGTGGGGTCGGTCGTGATGTCGCTGACCGTGAAGATGCCGAACTGCATCAGGCGCTCCTTCTGTCCTCCGGCCCGGTGGGGCCTGGTCCATGCGTTTGCATGTACATCCTCATTCAACCACGTGCAGCCGGATCTATTCCTGAGGATCCCCGGGCCTCCGCCGGGCTGTCGCAGGACGGCGGAGGCGCCGTGCCCGGACGTCGCCGACCCGCCCCGCTCGCCCCGCGGCCGCCCGAAACATCCCCGCAATACGCCCCGCACTAGAGTCGTGCCATGGGTGACCTCTTCGACGGATACGGGTCCCAGAAGGTCGAGCGGCCCGACACGGGCGCCACCCCCTGGGACGAGATGTTCGCCGACGTGGCGTCGACCGGAGGCCCCGACGGGGTCCGCGGCGCCTACCGCGACATCTACTCCTCGCTCGCGCGGATGACCCAGGAGGAGCTGCGCGGCCGCACCGACGCGCTCGCCTCCTCCTACCTCGCGCAGGGCGTCACCTTCGACTTCGCGGGGGAGGAGCGGCCGTTCCCGCTCGACGCCGTCCCCCGGGTGATCGAGCGCGCCGAGTGGAACGAGGTGCAGACCGGCATCAAGCAGCGGGTCCGTGCTCTCGAGGCGTTCCTCGCCGACGTCTACGGCCCGCAGAACGCCGTGGCCGACGGCGTCATCCCCGCCGGGCTGATCTCGAGCTCGAGCCACTTCCACCGGCAGGCCGCGGGCATCGTCCCCGCGAACGGCGTGCGGATCCAGGTGTCCGGGATCGACCTGATCCGCGACGAGAAGGGCGGCTGGCGGGTCCTCGAGGACAACGTCCGCGTGCCCTCCGGCGTCTCCTACGTCATCTCGAACCGCCGGGTGATGGCGCAGACGCTGCCCGAGCTGTTCGTCTCGATGCGGGTGCGCCCGGTCGGCGACTACCCGAACAAGCTGCTGCAGGCACTGCGCGCCTCCGCCCCCGACGGCGTCGACGACCCGACCGTGGTCGTGCTCACTCCGGGCGTCTACAACTCCGCCTACTTCGAGCACACCCTCCTCGCCCGCCTCATGGGCGTCGAGCTGGTCGAGGGCCGCGACCTGTTCTGCACGGGCGGCAAGGTGTTCATGCGCACCACCTCCGGCCCGACCCGGGTCGACGTGATCTACCGCCGCGTGGACGACGAGTTCCTCGATCCGCTGCAGTTCCGCGCCGACTCGATGCTCGGCTCCCCCGGGCTGATGCTCGCGGCCCGGCTCGGGAACGTCACGATCGCCAACGCGGTCGGCAACGGCGTCGCTGATGACAAGCTCGTCTACACCTACCTGCCCGACCTCATCCGCTACTACCTCTCGGAGGAGCCGGTGATCAAGAACGTCGACACGTGGCGGCTCGAGGATCCGGGAGCGCTCGAGGAGGTGCTCGACCGCCTCGACGAGCTCGTCGTGAAGCCGGTCGACGGCTCCGGCGGCAAGGGCCTGGTCGTCGGGCCGGCCGCCTCGGCGAAGGAGCTCGCGGAGCTGCGCTCCCGCCTCCAGGCCGACCCGCGCGGCTGGATCGCGCAGCCGGTCGTGCAGCTCTCCACCATCCCCACCCTCGTCGACGACGGGATGCGCCCCCGGCACGCCGACCTGCGGCCCTTCGCCGTGAACGACGGCACCGACGTCTGGGTGCTGCCCGGCGGCCTGACCCGCGTCGCGCTCCCGGAGGGGCAGCTCGTCGTCAACTCGTCGCAGGGCGGCGGATCGAAGGACACCTGGGTGGTCGGCCTCGAGGAGGCGCGCAGCGCCGAGCCCGAGGCGCGCGACATCCAGGCGCTCGTCGCCGAGCAGGCCGCGGTCACCAGCTCCATCCCGATCGTCTACCCGCTCAACCACACGCCCGACCACTCGCCGCAGGACGCGCCGAACACCGACCAGGACCAGCAGCAGCAGCAGACGCTCGCGGCGGGGGAGGACGACTGATGCTCTCCCGGATCGCCGAGTCGCTGTTCTGGATCGGCCGCTACATCGAGCGGTCCGACGGCACCGCCCGCATCCTCGACGTCCACCTCCAGCTCCTGCTCGAGGACCCGTGGATCGACGAGGACACGGCCTGCCGCTCGCTCCTGTCGGTGATGGGCTCGACCCCGCCCGACGACATGCGCGAGATCACCCGCGCCGACGTGCTGGCGATCCTCGCGATCGACCGCACGAACCCCGCCTCGATCGCCTATTCGCTCGGCGCGGCCCGCGAGAACGCCCGCCGGGCGCGCGAGATCGTCTCGACCGAGCTCTGGGAGTGCCTCAACACCACGCGCACCCGGATGCCGCGCCGCGTCTCGGGCGAGCGGGTGTCGGAGTTCTTCAGCTGGGTGCGCGAGCGCTCCGCCCTCGCCGTCGGCATCATCGAGTCGGCGACCTCGCGCGACGAGGCCTGGCAGTTCTTCACCCTCGGCCGCTCGATCGAGCGCGCCGACATGACCGCCCGCCTGCTCGCCACCCGCTCGCTGACCGAGGCGAGCGGCCCCTCCTGGACCACGATCCTCCGCTCCTGCGGCGCCTACGAGGCGTACCTGCGCACCTACCGGGGCGTGCCGAGCGCGCGGAACGCGGCCGAGTTCCTCCTCCTGGACCGGCTGTTCCCGCGCTCGATCCTCTTCTCGGTCTCGCGGGCGGAGGCGTGCATGCGCGACATCGAGCCGCGCACCGGCCGCATCGGCCACTCCGGCGACGCGCAGCGCGTCCTCGGGCGGATCCGCAGCGAGCTGGAGTTCCGGCCGATCACCGACATCCTCGAGGACCTGCCGCGGCACATGGACAGCGTGCAGGAGGCGACCTCGGCCGCTTCCGAGGCGATCCGCCAGCGGTACTTCCCCACCAACGTCATGCCGAGCTGGATCGGGGAGGCGCTGTGAGCAGGCTGCGCATCAGGCACACCACGGGCTTCACCTACGCGGGGGACGTGGTCGCGTCCTACAACGAGGCGCGGATGCTCCCCGCCTCCTCGGACGGGCAGCTGGTGCTGTTCTCGAACCTCGACATCCGGCCGGTGACCTCGGTGCACGCCTACACCGACTACTGGGGCACCCGCGTCTCGTCGTTCGACGTGCTCGACGCCCACCGCGAGCTCTCGCTGACGGCGACCTCGCTCGTCGAGATCCGGCCGAAGCAGCACCCCGACCACCCGACCGGGTGGGATCAGCTGTCCGAGCAGGTCGAGACGCGCACCGAGTACGTGGAGCAGTCGAAGCAGACCCACCGCACCGCGCCGCCGGAGGACCTCGCGGCGATGGCGCGCTCGCTCGCGGACGAGGCGGCCGGCCCGTGCGAGGCCGCGCTCACGATCGCCGAGACGATCGGCCGGGCGATGACCTACCGGCAGGGCGTCACCGGCGTGCACTCCACCGCGACGGAGTCGTGGACCGCGCGCGAGGGCGTCTGCCAGGACATCACGCACATCGTCCTCGGGGCGCTGCGCTCGGTGGGCATCCCGGCGCGCTACGTCTCGGGCTACCTGCACCCCAAGCCGCACGCCGAGATCGGCGAGACCGTGGTGGGGGAGTCCCACGCCTGGGTCGAGTGGTTCTGCGGAGGAGCCTGGCGCGGCTACGACCCGACGAACCTGATCGACATCGGCGACCGCCACGTCATCGTCGGCCGGGGCCGCGACTACAACGACATCGCGCCGTTGCGCGGGGTGTTCGCCGGGCCCCGCTCGTCGAAGCTCTTCGTCCGCGTCGAGATCACCCGCGAGGCCTGAGGGCGGGCGGCGGTCGCGCCCCGCGTCGGGGGCGACCCGTCGAGTGGGCGGTCCGCGGATCCGCCCGGCGTGCGGACCGGCCGACGGAGCTTAGGCGCGCGGACGCAGCAGGGGGACTCCGCCGGTGGCGGGCAGAGCCTCCGGCCCGGGGGCCGCGAGCCGGGCGGCGCGGCGCAGGCGGAGGTGGAAGGCGAGTCCGATGGCGGCCGCCGCGATCCCGGAGGCGGCGCCGACCAGCATCGCCTGGCGCGGACCGTAGGCGTTCGCGACCCAGCCGATCAGCGGGGCGCCGATCGGGGTGCCGCCGACGAAGATGGCCATGTAGAGCGCCATGACCCGGCCCCGCATCTCGGGGGCGGTCGAGAGCTGCACGTAGCCGTTGGCCGAGGTCATCAGCGTCTGCGCCGCGATGCCGACGAAGGGGAGCAGGATCGCGAACGCCCAGACGGTCGGCATGACGCCGGCCAGCGCGAGCGCGACGCCGAACGCCGCGGAGGCGCCGACGATGAGCCGGAGCCTCGGGCGGTCGCGGCGAGCCGAGAGGAGCGCCCCCAGCACCGAGCCGACGGCGATCGCGGAGGAGAGGAGGCCGAACTCGCTCGCCCCCATGTCGAACTCGACCGTCGCCATCGTCGAGGCGAAGATCGGGAAGTTCAGGCCGAAGGTGCCGATCAGGAACACGATCGCGAGCACCACGAGGATGTCCGGCCGCTTCGACACGTAGCGGAACCCCTCCAGCAGGGCACCCGGGCCGCGGGTGGCGCGTGGGGCGCTGCGGAGCTGGTCGCGGTGCAGCGCGCGCAGCGAGAGCAGGACGGCGAGGAAGCTCGCGGCGTTGAGGAGGAAGACCCAGCCGGAGCCGACCGCGGCGATCAGCACGCCCGCGAGGGCCGGTCCGATCATCCGCGCCGAGTTGAAGGAGGCCGAGTTCAGCGAGACGGCGTTGGTGAGGTCGCGCTCCTCGACCAGCGCCGACACGAACGTCTGGCGCACGGGCGCGTCGATCGCCGCGGCGAAGCCGAGCAGCAGGGCGAAGAGGTAGACCATCCAGAGCTGGACGACCCCGGTCACGACGATGAGCCCCAGGCCGAGCCCGAGCGCGCCCATCGCGCCCTGGGTGGCCATCAGGAGCTTCCGCCGGTCGAAGCGGTCGGCGATGAAGCCGGAGAAGGGCACCATCACGAGCTGCGGTCCGAACTGCAGCGCCATGGTCACGCCGAGCGCCGTCGCGTCGTGGTCGGTCAGGTCGTTGATCACGATCCAGTCCTGGGCCGTGCGCTGCATCCAGGTGCCGACGTTCGAGACCATCGCGCCCGCGAACCAGATGCGGTAGTTCGGCACGGCGAGGGAGCGGAACATCGCGCTCATCGGTCGGCCACCGCGCGCAGGACCGCCGCCGCGTCGTGGAGCAGGCGCAGGTCCTCGGGAGGGAGCTCCTCGAGGCGCGCCACGAGCCACGCGTCGCGGATGCGGCGCACGTCGAGCACCAGTGCGGTGCCGGCCCCGGTGGGGCGGATGCGGGTGACGCGGCCGTCGGCGGGGTCGGCCAGGCGCTCCGCGAGTCCTTCGTCGACCAGGCAGCCGACCGTGCGGGTCATCGACGGCGGGCGGACCCGCTCCGCCTCGGCCAGCTCGCCCAGGGTCTTCGCGCCCTCGCGGTGCAGGAGCGCGAGCACGCTGAACTGCGGATCGCTGAGCTCGTGCTGGGCCTTCTCCTGCCGGAGCCGCCGTCCGAGCCGGCCGACCGCTGCCCGCACCTCGCCGGCGAGGGAGGTCAGCGGGAGATCGGCCTGAGGGGTCTCGGTCTGCAGGGTCTCGGTCGATGGCACATAGTTAGCCTAACAAAAGAACTGCCGCTCAGGCGGAGGTCCGCGCGGTCCGCACCGCTCCGATGCTCGCGGCGACCACGAGCGCGATCCCGACGGCCTCGACGGCGCTGAGGCGCTGACCGAGCACGAGGAAGCCCGAGAGCGCGGCCGCCCCGGGGGAGAGCGACATCAGGATCGAGAAGGTGGAGGAGCGCAGGCGCCGCAGCGCCAGCAGCTCCAGCGCGTAGGGCACCGCGGAGGAGAGCACCGCCACGGCGAGCCCGAGGAGCAGCACCGGCGGCACCACCAGGGCGGGCCCGGCGGAGGCGAGGCCGAACGGCAGCGACACGATCGCGCCGGCCGCCAGCGCCAGCGCGAGCCCGTCGATCCCCTGGAACCGCCCGCCGGTGCGGCCGGCGAAGACGATGTACGCGGCCCAGAGCACTGCGGCCCCCAGCGCGAAGCCGACGCCGACCGGGTCCAGCGCGGAGAATCCGCCCTGCGACAGGGTCACCACCCCGGCCAGCGCGAGCACCGCCCAGACCAGGCTCAGCACGCTCCTCCCGGCGATCACCGAGAGCGTCAGCGGCCCGAGCACCTCGAGGGTGACGGCGGCGCCCTGCGGGATCCGGGCGATGGCCTCGTAGTAGCAGGCGTTCATCCCGCCGAGGGCGAGACCGTAGGCGGCGACGGTGGCCCAGTCGCTCCGGCTGTGGCCGCGCAGCCGCGGACGGCAGACCAGGAGCAGCACGACGGCCGAGAACACCAGCCGGAGCGTGACGGTGCCGATCGGCCCCGCGGCGGGGAAGAGCAGCACGGCGAAGGAGGCGCCCAGCTGCACGCTCGCGACCGACCCGAGCACCAGGCCGATCGAGCCAGCGCTCGCCGGGCGCCGCTCCGGAGCGGCCACTGCGCTCAGCTGGAGCGCCGCTGCGTCTGGACGGGCGGGACGTTGTAGCCGAGCAGGCCGACGCCGGTCGCGTCCCAGCGCAGCGTGGTCAGCGAGACGTTGTCGACCACCGGGAAGGTGTGCCGATAGGTCTCGGGGTTGATGCCGAGGTAGGCGCACAGCAGGAGGCGGATGAGCGTGCCGTGCGCGACGACGAGCACGCGGCCGTCGGGGTGCTCGCGGTGGATGCGGGCGAGCGAGGTGTTCGCGCGGGCGACGGCGTCGAGGCCGGACTCGCCGCCGGGCATCGGCTGGATGGCCGGCGCCGCGACCCACGCGTGGTACTCGTCCGGGAAGCGCTTCTCCATCTCGTCGGTGGTCAGCCCCTCGCCGCGGCCGAAGTCGACCTCGACCAGGGCCGGGTCGGGCTGCAGCTCGAGGTGGGCCGCCCGCGCGGCGGGCACGGCGGTGCGCACGGCCCGGACCAGGGTGGAGGAGTACACCGCCTCGAGGTCGGCGTCGACGGCCCAGGCGGCCAGAGTCGCCGCCTGGTCCTGGCCCCGGGGGGTCAGCGCGATGTCGGAGGAGCCCGCGAAGCGGTTCTCGGAGTGCCAGACAGTCTCTCCGTGCCGGGCGAGGATCAGGGTCGTCACCCCCTGAGCCTACCGACCGCGCGGGCCCGCGAGCCCCGCGCTCAGGCGGCGGGGACGCCGTAGTGCGCGTCGACCATCACCGGGAGGTGGTCCGAGACGCCCTGGGGCAGCGTGGAGACCCGCTCGATCCGCACGGAGTCGCTGATCGCGAAGTCGAAGTGGCCGCTGAAGTAGCGGTAGCGCGCGTAGGTGGGGGAGTCGCTCCGCGAGACCAGGTAGCCGTTCCGGGTCATCCGGCGGTCGAGTCCGCGGAAGAACCACGGGTAGTTGTAGTCGCCGACCATCAGGGAGGGGGTGTCCGGCGCGTACTCGCGCAGCCGGTTGAGCGCCTCGTCGATCTGCTTGCGGCGCAGGGCGTTGCCGGCCGAGAGCGGGGCGGCGTGGAAGGAGGAGACCGCGATCGATCCGCCGTCGCGGTCGTCGAGGCGGACGGCCAGCAGGCGCTCGTGAGCGGGGGACATCACCCGGTCGTGCATGGATTTGCTGAGCTCGAAAGCGGCGCTGCCGGAGAGCTCGAAGCGGTCCTGCGAGTAGTAGACGGCAAGGCCCAGGCGGTTGCGGGCCGTGACGGACGCGAGCCGGAGCGAGCCCACCTCCTGCGGCAGCTTCGTGGTGTCGCACTCCTGCAGGCACAGGACGTCGATGTCGTGGCGGGCGGCGAGGGGGGCGATCTCGGCGTGCGCTCGGTGCTCCCGGAGGTTGTAGGAGATCACGCGGAGGGCGCGTTCGGTCGGCTGCATTTCGCCAGTGTAGGGCGCGCCGACCGAGCGCCGGCCGACCCTCCGGCGAACACGGAGGGACCTCCTCGGAACGCGGTCGGAACGTTCGCCGACCGGCCGGGGAGGTCCCTCGCGGAGCCGTGTCAGTGCTGCTCGGTGCCCGAGGCGTCGGTCTCGGCGTCGGTGCCGTGGACGCCGTCGGTGGGGCCCCAGTCGGGCAGCGGGGGGTTCTGCTCCTCGCCGTCGGCGCCGACGCCGTCGGCCAGGGGGGAGGCCGCGCCGCCGACCTCGTCGAGGCCCGCGGAGGTGCCGGTCTCGGTGGCGGGGTCGGGCGTGCGGGCGCCGTCGGTCGTGTCGGTGGGGGTGGGCTCGATGTCGTAGTCGGAGCTGCTCATGTCCCGACGCTACGACTCCGCCGCCCGCGGGGGCACCCCCTTGCGCTCCCGCGAACGACGGAGGCCCCCCGCACCGGGAAGGTGCGAGGGGCCTCCGAAGGGGGAGTGCTCAGCGTCCGTAGGCGGAGGCGGCGGGGCAGTCGAACGGGTCGCCGCCGGCCGACAGGCCGACCTTGTTGAGGTAGCGGACGACGATCGCGTACGACTCCATCAGCGAGGTCTCGGTGTAGGGGATCTGGTGGGTGGTGCAGTACTCCTTGGCGATGACCTGCGCACGGCGCAGCGCCGGGCGGGGCATGTTCGGGAAGAGGTGGTGCTCCACCTGGTAGTTCAGTCCGCCCATGTAGAGGTCGGTGAACCAGGTGCTGCGGATGCTGCGCGAGGTGAGGACCTGGCGGCGGAGGAAGTCGACGCGCGCCTCCTTCGGCAGCAGCGGCATGCCCTTGTGGTTCGGCGCGAACGAGGCGCCCATGTAGAGGCCGAAGACGCCCAGCTGCACGCCGACGAAGGCGAACGCCATTCCGAGGGGGAGGGCCCAGAAGACGACGGCGAGGTAGAGGCCGACGCGGGTGACGAGCATGGTGATCTCGACCCAGCGCTTGTCGACCTTGCCCTTGCCGAACACGGTGCGGAAGCCGTGCAGGTGCAGGTTGAGGCCCTCGAGCAGCAGGAGCGGGAAGAACGCGTAGCCCTGGCGGCGGGTGAGCCAGGCGTAGAGGCCGCGCGAGCGGGCCGCGTCCTCGGCGGTGAAGGAGACGACGTCGCGCTCGATGTCCGGGTCCTTGCCCAGCACGTTGGGGTTCGCGTGGTGGCGGCTGTGCTTGGTCATCCACCAGGAGTAGCTGATGCCGACGAAGAGGTTCGCGAGGGTGCGGCCGGCGACGTCGTTGGCCTTGCCGGACTCGAACACCTGGCGGTGCGAGGCCTCATGGGCGAGGAAGGCGAACTGCGTCAGCACGATGCCGAGGGCGGCGGCGAGCAGGAGCTGGAACCAGGAGTCGCCCAGCAGGACGAAGCCGGTGACGATGCCGCCGAGCGCGAGGACCAGCGCGCCGAACATCGTGTAGTAGAAGCCGGTGCGGCGGCGGAGGAGCCCCGCGTCGCGGACCGTGCTGAGGAGACCGGAGTACTCGGTCGTCGGGTTGACGCGGCCGTCGGCGCGGGGGCGGGTGCGGACGACGCGGGGGGCGCCTCCGGTGACGGACGTGGTGGTGGGGGTGCTCATCGGCGCCTCGCTCTTCGTGGTGACCGTCGGCGTCGACGGTCTCTCGGTGAGCGATCCCGACGGGGGCGGTCCGCTCATGGTTCACCGCGTCGGTAGGGGCCGGACGCGGCATCAGGGCGACCGGGGTCAAGGGCAACCTGGTGTGAACACTACGGGGACGGCGGCGGCACCGCACCATGGCGATTGCCAGCCTTCGCTCCGCGCGTGTCGGGAAGGGGAGTGCGCCTCCGGCGGGACCGCCGGAGGCGCACGGGCTCAGGAGCCGATCGAGTCCTGCGGGCGGCCGGACTTGAGCGCGGCGAGGCGCGCCTCCACCTCGGTCATCTCGCCGAGGTCCTCGAGCGACTCGAACTGCGCGTCCAGGCTCGAGGAGGCGAGCTCCTCCGCGCCGCGGACGCGCGCCTCCTCGCGGCGGATCTTCTGCTCGAAGCGGCTCACCTCGCTCGTCGGGTCCATCAGGTCGATGCTCTTCACGGCGTCCTGGACCTGGCTCTGCGCCTCGACGGTCTTCGAGCGCGCGATCAGCTCGTCGCGCTTGCTCGAGAGCTGCTGCAGCTTCTCGCGCATCTGGTTCAGGCCCGACTTGAGCTTGTCGACGACCTCGGTCTGCGAGGCGATGGTCGGCTCGGCGTCCTTCGCCTCCTTCTCGGACTGGATCTGGCGCTGCAGAGCGACCTTGGCCAGCGCGTCGAACTTGTCGGCGTCGCCGGCGCTCCCGCCGGTGCGCAGCTCGTCGGCCTTGCGGCTCGCGGCGAGGGCCTTGCCGCCCCACTCCTGGGCGTTCTGCACGTCCTCGCGGTAGTCGTCCTCGAGCAGGCGCAGGTTGCCGATCGTGGTGGCGATCGCCGCCTCGGCGTCGCGGATGCTGTCGGTGTAGTCGCGGACCATCTGGTCGAGCATCTTCTGCGGGTCCTCGGCCTGGTCGAGGAGTGCGTTGATGTTGGCCTTCGCGAGCTGCGCGATGCGGCCGAAGATCGACTGTCTCTGAGCCATGGGTGTCTCTCCTTGCGTCGTGGGTGGTGCCGGATGTCGGAGGTGGTGCCGGAGTCGTGGGGGAGGTGGTGGTCGTCGGTCGTGCGCGGATGCCCGGGGGCGCTCAGAAGCGCCCGCCGCCTCCACGGCGTCCGCCTCCGCCGCTGCTGCGCCCGCCGCCGAAGCCGCCGCCGCCGGAGCGCCGGGACGAGCCGCCGCCGCCGAAGCCGCCACTGAACCCGCCTCCGCCGAAGCCGCCCGAGCGGTAGCCGCTGCGGCGTCCGCCTCCCAGGAGCGACTCGACCAGGATCCCGCCGAGGAACGCGCCGGTCGTGTCGCCTCCGTAGGGGCTGCCGACGGCGTTCGGGGCGGAGTACGAGCCGGCGTCGGCCCGCGCCCGCTCGAGCGCCTGCTGGGCGAGCTGCGAAGCGCGCTGGGCGGAGGCGAGAGCCTCGCGGGGGTCGGTGGCGGCGATGCGCTCGGCGTACTCGGCCGAGCGGGCGGCCTCGGCGACGCGGGTGCGCGCCTCCGAGCCGACCGCGCCGCGGCGGGCCGCGATGAAGTCCTCGGCGGCCGAGACGCGGCTGCGGGCGGAGGTGAGCTCGGCGCCGAGGGCGGCCCGCTCGCGCTCGCGCTGGGCCTGCGCGTCGCGGAACCCGCCGACGGCGGCGTCAATCGTGGCGTCGGCGGCGGTGAGCGCCTCGAGCAGGGCGAGCGGGTCGTTCGGCCGCACGGAGGCGGCGCGCTCGACGTCGTCGAGGGCGGCCTCGGTCGAGGCGACCGCCGCGGCGACGTTCTGCGCCTGGGCAGCGGACTCCGCGTCCTGGGAGGCGGCGAGCGCTCGTCCCTGCGCCACGTCGGCGCGGATCTCGGCGATGCGGCCGGCGAGCGACGCCTCCGCCTTCTGCAGCTCGTCACCCCTCGTCGCCACCGCGTCGACGAGTCCGGAGGCCTGCTCGGCGGCCTGCTGCCCGGCGCGCAGCAGCACGGCGGCGCGGCCGGAGTCGCCGGCCTGCAGCGCCTGCTGGGCGCCGGCGAGCTGGTCGCGGGTGAAGCGGAGGCGGTCCTCGGCCTGGTCGGCGTCGTCGCCCACGTCGTCGATCGCGGTCGGCGCGTAGCGGGAGGCGAGCTCGGCGAGGCGGGCGCGGGCCGAGGGGAGGCGGTCGCCGACCTCGGCGGCGCGAGCCGAGAGCGCGGCGGCGACCTGCGGCGCGTTCTTCTCGAGGTCGCGCAGCTCCTCGAACGCGCTCGCGCGCTCGTCGAGCGTCTGCTCGGCGTCGGCGCAGAGCTGGAGGATGCGCTGGTAGCCGTCGCGGCGCTCCTGATCGGTCTCCGGCTCGGCGTCGTCGAGGCGCTGCTGCAGGGTGAAGGCCTCGCCGAGCAGGCGCTTCGCGGTGACGAGCGCCTCGCGGAACGCGCCGGTCGCGTCGGCGCCGAACTGCGCCTCCGCGAAGCCGACCTCCTGCTCGCTGGTGCGGACGGCGTCGTCGGCGTGGACGAGGGCCGACCCGGCACGGGTGGCGAGTTCGTCGATCGAGGCCTCCACCGCCTCCTGGGCGCGGCGCTTCCGCGCGCGGCGCACGAGCAGCAGCACCACGAGGCCGACCACGACGAGGGCCGCGAGCACGCCGAGCGCGATCAGCAGCCCCGAGCCGAGGGACTCGCCGGCGCTGGGCGCGTCGAGGCGCTGCCCGATCCCGTCGGCGGCGGCCACCGCGGCTCCGGCCCAGTCGCCGTCGGCGAGCCTCGGCTCGATGTCGTCGGACTGGAGCGAGGAGACCTGCGCGTCGTCGAGGGCGAAGCCCTGCGCGACCGACACCTGGTACTGGCGGGCGTCGACCGCGACGGCCAGGAGGACGTCGTCGGTGCCCAGTCCGTTGCGGGTCGCGGTCTCGTCCGCCCACGCGGCGCGGTCGGACGGATCGGTGAAGGAGTCGACGAAGGCGACGAACAGCTGCACGCGGTGCTGGTCGTAGAGGGCCCGCGAGGCCTGCTCGATCTCGGCGGTCTCTCCGGAGCTCAGCACCCCGACCGAGTCGAGGACGGTGGAGGAGGAGAAGGAGACGGGCGATTCGGCCGTCGCCGCGGTCGCGGGGACCAGCGCGAGGACCGCGGCGATCAGGAGGGCCCCGAGCGCCGGTAGCAGCCGGGAGCTCACGGGGTGGTGGGGTCTCGCCGGCATCGCGCACACTCCTTCGTCGTCGCCTCCCGAGTGTAGACAGCCCGGGTGTCCGAGCAGGAGTCGGGAGGCGGCAGGCCGTCGACCGCGTGCCCGGGGCGCGGGGGATGGGAGAACGCCGGGAGGAGGAATGACCGTGCTCCGCTCGCGGTTGTGGCCCGGAGTGCGCCGCAGGTGCACGTGCCTCCCCCCTCAGGGCAGCCCCTGAGACAGCTCCGTAGAAAGGCGATCCCGTGGATCCGTTCTCCCCCCTCACCGCCGGCGACCTCGACCTCCCCAACCGCATCGTCCTGGCACCGATGACGCGACTGCGCTCCGACGAGCAGGGCGTGCCCGGCGCGATCGTCGCCGAGTACTACGCCCAGCGCGCGAGCATGGGCCTGCTGATCAGCGAGGGCGTCTTCCCCAGCGCCGAGTCCAAGGGCTACGCCGGGCAGCCCGGCATCGAGACCGACGCGCAGGCCGCGGGCTGGCGCGCCGTCGCCGACGCCGTGCACGCCGCGGGCGGACGCATCGTCATGCAGCTGATGAACGCGGGCCGCGTCTCGCACACCGAGATCACCGGCACCGACCGCATCGTCGCCCCGAGCGCCGTCGCCATCGACGGAGAGGTGCACACCCCCGCCGGCAAGAAGCCCTTCCCGGTGCCGCACGCGCTGACCACCGAGGAGCTGGCGACCGTCCGCGACGAGTTCGTCGCCGCCGCCCGCCGCGCGATCGACGCCGGCTTCGACGGGGTCGAGGTGCACGGCGCCAACGGCTACCTGCTGCACGAGTTCCTCTCGCCCGTCTCCAACGTGCGCACCGACCAGTACGGCGGGACCCCGGCCGAGCGCGCCGCGTTCCCGCTCGAGGTCACCCGCGCGATCGTCGACGAGGTCGGAGCGGGCCGCGTCGGCATCCGCCTCTCGCCGGCCCACAACATCCAGGACGTCGTCGAGACCGACGGCGACGACGTGCGCGCCACCTACGAGGCCGTCGTCGACGGGCTCGCCCCGCTCGGCCTGGCCTACCTCAGCGTCCTGCACGCCGAGCCCGCCGGCGAGCTGGTCCAGGACCTCCGCTCGCGCTTCGACGGCGTCTTCATCGCCAACAGCGGCTTCGGCTCGCCGACCAGCCGCGAGGAGGCGACCGAGCTGATCAGCGAGGGCCACGCCGACGCCGTGGCCGTCGGCCGCCCGGCGATCGCCAACCCCGACCTGGTCGAGCGCTGGCAGGGCGGGCACCCCGAGAACGAGGTCGTCCAGGAGACGGTCTACGGCGGAGGAGCCGAGGGCTACACCGACTACGAGCCCCTCTCGGCGTAGTCGCGACTCACGCGGAAGGCCCGCTCCCTCGAGGGGGAGCGGGCCTTCCGCGTACCGGGGGGATCAGCTCTCGCTGCCCCGGCTCTTCAGCTCGGACTCGATGCGGGCGTCCTGCTCGGGCGAGAGCTCGTGGTCCTCGTCCTCCGGGCCGGCCGTCTCGCCGACGCGACCCTCGCCGAGGGCGTGGATCGAGGTGATCTCGTCCTCGAGCGCGGCGTCGCGGTCGTGCTCGCTCACGAGCCGGTCTCGATCTCCCCGGCGGAGACGGCCTCGGCGTACTTGCGGAGGTCCGGGCCGGGCTCGAAGTCGATGAAGCGGTCCTTGAGGCGCGCGTTCAGCTCCGCGAACACGTCCTCCCAGGGCTCGCCCTTCTTGCTCGTCGCGAGGTCGAGCACCGCCTCACGGAGGACCCTGTCCGAGTCCTCGAGGATCTTGTCGCGGGCTTCGTCGTTCCAGCGGATGTCCTGTGCGTCCATGCTCCGACCGTAAGCGCGGGGCCGGGGCGCCCCAAGGACTTGCGGGCGGGGGGCGGGAGGCGTAGGAGCCCCCGCCGCTCCGCGCTCAGGAGAGCGCCGGCAGCACCTCGCGCTCGAACAGCTCGATGCCGGACCGGTCGTAGGCGGCGTCCGGGAAGTAGAGGATGCCGTAGTCCATCCCGCGCGACTGCATGCCGGCGAGCCGGTCGACGATCTGCGAGGGAGTGCCGACCGCGAGCGCGTCGGGGCTGCGGTACTCGGCGACGAAGGACGCCGCTCCCTCCGCGCCGAGGTACGGGACCACGCGCTCCTCGAGACGCTGCAGCGCCGCCTCGACCTCCGCCTCCGTCTCGCCGATCACGACGTTGTAGTTCGAGCTCCGGGTGATCGCCGAGAAGTCGGTGCCCAGGCGCTCGCAGTGCCCGCGGAGGACCGAGCTCTTGTGGTCGAACGCCTCCGGGGTCCCGGCGAAGTTCGTGTACTGCGCGTACTGGGCCGCGATCCGCAGCGTGACCTTCTCGCCGCCGCCGGCGACCCACAGCGGGATGCCGCCCTCCTGCAGGGGCAGCGGTCGGTTCTGCGCGCCGTCCACCTGGTAGTAGCGGCCGTCGAGGGTCGCGGACCCGGTCGTCCAGGCCTGCTGCAGGATCTGCACTCCCTCGTCGAGCCGGCCCAGCCGCTCGGCGATCGGCGGGAAGCCGTAGCCGTACGCGCGCCACTCGTGCTCGTACCAGCCGCCGCCGATGCCCATCTCGACCCGCCCGCCCGAGACGATGTCGACGGTCGTCGCGACCTTGGCGAGGTAGGCGGGGTTCCGGTAGCCCATGCAGGTGCACATCTGGCCCAGCCGCACGCGCGACGTGGTGGCGCCGAACGCGCTCATCAGCGACCACGCCTCGTGCGTCGCCTCCTCCGTCACCTGCGGGACGGTGTGGAAGTGGTCGTAGACCCAGATCGACTCCCAGGCGCCGTCGTCGGCGTGCCGGGCGAGGTCGCTCATGGTGCGCCACTGGTCGGCGGCCGGGACGCCGACGAGGTCGTGGCGCCAGCCCTGGGGGATGAAGAGTCCGAATCGCATGCCGCCGACCCTAGGGCGGCCCGGCCCCCGAGGTCGAGGGGTCGCGGTGCTCGCGTACGCTTCCGACCGATGCTGACCTTCACAGAGGATCTCGGACTCCCCGTCCTCGCGCTGATGATCCTCGCCGCCTTCGCGGCCGGCTGGATCGACGCGGTCGTGGGCGGCGGCGGACTCCTCCAGCTGCCCGCCCTGCTCCTCGTCCCCGGGATCTCGCCCGTGCAGGCGCTCGCCACGAACAAGCTGGCCTCGATCTTCGGCACGACCACCAGCGCGATCACCTACTACCGGCGCGCGAAGCCCGATCTGCGCACCGCACTGCCGATGGCGGCGGTCGCCCTCGCGGGCAGCTACGGAGGCGCGACGCTCGCCGGCCTCCTCCCGGCCGCGGTGTTCAAGCCGATCATCGTCGTCGCGCTGATCGTGGTCGCCGTCGTGACGATCGCCCGCCCGGCACTGGGCAGCGTCACGGTGCTCAAGCACGCGGGCCGGCGCCACCTCGTCACGGCGGCCGTGCTGGGACTCCTGATCGGCTTCTACGACGGCCTGATCGGACCGGGCACCGGGACCTTCCTGATCATCGCCCTGATCACCGCGCTGGGCTACGACTTCCTGCTCGCCAGCGCCAAGGCGAAGATCGTCAACGTCGCGACCAACCTCGGCGCCCTGCTCTACTTCGTGCCGGGCGGGCACGTGATCTGGCTGCTGGGCCTCCTGATGGGCGCCGCCAACGTGGCGGGCGCGTACCTCGGCTCGCGGATGGCCGTCGCTCGTGGCAGCCGCTTCATCCGGGTCGCGTTCCTCGTCGTGGTCGGCGCCCTCATCCTCAAGGTCGGCTCCGACGTGTGGACCGAGAACCTGGCGCCGCTGCTGCGCTAGCGCGGGCTGCGGGACCGAGCCGCGGAACGAGGACGGGACCCCCGCCGCAGCAAGGGGTCCCGTCCTCGTTCCGATCGCTCGGCGATCCGCTCCGCCGGCCTCAGCCGAAGGGGATCGAGCCGACCAGCACGCCGACGGCGAGCATGACCAGCGAGACGACGACCGCTCGCCACAGCACCTTGCGGTGGTGGTCGCCGAGGTTCACCGCGGCGAGGGAGACGAGCAGGAGGATCGCCGGGACCAGCGGGCTCTGGAGGTGCACCGGCTGCCCGGTGATCGAGGCGCGCGCCATCTCGACCGGCGAGATGCCGTAGTTCGCCGCGCTCTCGGAGAGCACGGGGAGGATGCCGTAGTAGAACGCGTCGTTCGACATGAAGAAGGTCATCGGGATGCTGAGCACGCCGGTGATCACGGCGAGGAACGGTCCGAGCGCCGGCGGGATCACCGCGACGACCCACTCCGCCATGGCGTCGACCATGCCGGTGCCGTTGAGGACGCCGATCAGCACGCCGGCCGCCAGCACCATCGACACGACGCCCACGATGCTCGGCGCGTGCTTGACGATCTCGGCCGCCTGGTCCTTCATCTTCGGGAAGTTGATCAGCAGGGCGACCGCGGAGCCGACCATGAACACGTAGGGCAGCGGCAGGATGTCGGCGACCAGCAGCGTCATCACCGCGAGGGTCAGGACCAGGTTCACCCAGATCAGCTTCGGGCGCAGCGTCTCGCGCTCGGGGTCGAGCATCGTGTCGGCCATCGCGGTGTCGGCGTCGTCGGCCTGCACGCGGGCGGCGACCGCCACCTGGGCTCCGCGCAGGGCCTGGGGACCGCGGAGGAAGGAGAAGCGCTCCCGGGCGACGGTGCGGATGCCCCCGGTCAGGGCCGCGAGGCCGCCGGTGCGGGCGCCGCCCGAGCGGGAGGAGGAGCCGCGGCCGGCGCCGACGAGCTCCTGCTCGAGCATCGGCTCGGCCAGCGCGAGCGAGCCGAGGCGGCGGCGCTCGCCGAGCCCGAGGAACCAGGCGAAGACGAGCGTGACGGCCAGGCCCACCGCGAGCGACGGGAGCATCGGCACGAAGATCTCGCTCGGCGAGACCTGGAGGGCCGCGGCGGCGCGCACCGTCGGTCCACCCCAGGGGACGATGTTGAGCGTGCCGTTGGCCAGGCCCGCGACGCAGGTCAGCACGACCGGGTTCATCCCCAGGCGCAGGTAGATCGGGAGCATCGCGGCGGTGGTGACGATGAAGGTGGTCGAGCCGTCGCCGTCGAGCGAGACCGCACCCGCGAGCAGCGCCGTGCCGAGCACGACCTTCGCCGGGTCGTCGCCGAGCGCGCGGACGATGAAGCGGATCAGCGGGTCGAAGAGCCCGACGTCGATCATGATCCCGAAGTACATGATCGCGAACATCAGCAGCGCGGCCGTGGGCGCGAGGCTGCCGATCGCCTCGAGGACCATGTCGCCGATGCCGAGGCCGGCGCCCGCGAAGAGGCCGAAGATCGTCGGCACGACGATCAGGGCGACCATCGGCGTCAGCCGCTTGGTCATGATCAGGGCCATGAAGGCCAGGATCATGGTGAAACCGAGTACTACCAACACAGCTGACTCCTTCGTCCAGTGCCTCCGCCCGCGCTCGGCGGGAGAGCCGGCCGGGAGATGGTGGAAACCCTAGGCAGCTCCGCGTCCGGCGCCGGGGTATCGCTCATTACGGCGACATCTGCGCATAGTGTGGCTTCTGCGCATTCTGCGCACGACGACGGCGAGGAGGCCCCGATGCGCTTCGCGACCCACGTCCTGGTCCTGCAGCTCGCCACGGTGTCGGCCGCCGTGCTGGTCTGCGCGGGGCTCGTCACCGCGCTCAGCATCCAGCAGCTGCGCGGCGAGGCGGAGGGCACGGCGCTCGCCATCGCCCGCACCGTCGCCGAGGACCCCGACGTGCAGGACGCGGTCGCCGCGTCCTCCGCCGTGCCCGGCGCGCCCGCCGCCTCGGAGCTGCGCGGCGGACCGCTCGAGGACGTCGCCGCCGCCGTCGAGCAGCGCACCGGCGCGCTCTTCGTCGTGATCACCGACGACCAGGGCATCCGCCTCGCCCACCCCGACGAGGACCGCCTCGGCGAGCGGGTCTCGACCAGCCCCGACGAGGCGCTCGCCGGGCGCGAGAGCGTCTCGTGGGGCACCGGCACGCTCGGCGAGTCGGCACGGGCGAAGGTCCCGGTCTTCGCCGCGGGGGAGCAGCGGGTCGTCGGCGAGGTCAGCATCGGCTTCGCGCGCTCCAGCGTCTTCACCGACCTGCCGACCGCGCTGCTCGGCGTCCTCGCCGCGGCGCTTGCCGGGCTGGTGCTCGCCGCCGTCGCCTCCGTCTTCATCCGCCGCCGCCTGCTGCGCCTGACGCTCGGCCTCGCTCCGGAGGAGCTCACCTCGCTCGTGCAGGACCAGGCCGCCGTGCTCGACGGGGTCGACGAGGGCGTGCTCGCGCTCGACCGCGACGGGCGCGTCGGCGTCTGCAATGCGCGGGCCGCCGCGATCCTCGGCTCCGACGACCCGACCGGGCGGGCGCTGCACGGGCGGCCGCTCGCGGAGCTCGACCTCCCCGTACCGCTGGCCGACGCGATCGGCGCCGCGCTGCACTCCGTCGAACCGCCCCGCCCCGGAGGCGAGGAGGGCTTCGTCGTCCGTTCCCGCATCGTCTACGTCGACATCCGCCGGGTGACCCGCGGCGACCGCGACCTGGGCGTGGTGGTGGTGCTGCGCGACCGCACCGACCTCGCCGCGCTGAGCCGGCGCCTCGACGCGGTCGGCGCGATGACCAACGCGCTCCGGGTGCAGCGGCACGAGTTCGCCAACCGCCTGCACGTGGTCGCGGGCCTGCTGGATGCGGGGCGGACCGCGTCGGCGCGCGACTACCTCGACGAGGTGCTGACCCGCGGCCCGCTCAAGTACCCGGTGCAGCACGCCGACCGGCTGCAGGAGCCGTACCTCCAGGCGCTCGTCGGGGCGAAGGGGATCGAGGCGGCCGAGCGCGGCGTGCTGCTGACGCTCGGCGAGGAGACGCTGGTGCGCGGCACCGTCGTCGAGCCGGAGGACGTCGCCACGGTGGTCGGGAACCTGGTGGACAACGCGGTGCGCGCGGCGGTCGAGGGGCGGCGCGACGTGCGCTTCGTCGAGGTCGAGCTGCTCGACGACGGCGACGCGCTCTTCGTGACGGTCGCCGACTCCGGCGACGGAGTGCTCGATCCGGACTCGCTGTTCGACCGGGCCGGCGCGGGCGACCCCGTCGAGGACGACGGCCGCGTGCACGGCCGGGGCTTCGGCCTGCCGCTGTGCCGCGAGGTGGCCGCCCGGCGCGGCGGCGAGGTCTGGCTGGCAGACCCCGGCGGAGCGGAGTCGGGGGCCGTGCTGTGCGCGCGCCTCCCCGGAGCGGTGCTGCCGCCGGAGCAGGACGGGGACGGGTCATGAGCGCGGACACGGCGCGGGAGCGCACGGTGCTGGTGGTGGACGACGACTTCCGGGTCGCGCAGCTGCATGCGGACCTGGTCGAGGCGCGGCAGGGGCTGACGGCCCTTCCTCCGGTGCACACGGCGCGCGCGGCGCGGGCGGCCGTCGCCGAGCACGCGCCCGATCTGCTCCTGCTCGACGTGCACCTGCCGGATCAGAGCGGGATCGCGCTGCTCCGCGAGCTCGACACCGACGCGTTCGTCGTGAGCGCCGCCTCCGACGGGGCGACGGTGCGGCGCGCCCTGCACGCGGGAGCGCTCGGGTACCTCATCAAGCCGTTCGAGGCGCGCCTGCTCGGCGAGCGCCTCGACGCGTACGTGCGGTTCCGGAACGTGCTGCGGGAGGACCGCGCGGCCGATCAGGAGGCGGTGGAGCGGGCGCTGCGCATCCTGCACTCGGGCGACGCGACCGCCGCGCAGCCCTCGCGCTCGGCGACCGAGCAGCTCGTCCTGGCGCGCCTGGCCGAATCGGGCGCCGAGCTGTCGGCTCTCGAGGTGGCCGAGCGCGCCGGCATCTCGCGCGCCACCGCCCAGCGCTACCTCTCGGGCCTCGCGGGCCGCGGCCTCGTCGAGATGACCCTCAGCTACGGCACCACCGGCCGTCCGGAGCACCGCTACCGCGCCCGCTGACCCTCCGCGAGCGGAATCCGCGCTCGAGCCGGCGGGACGTTCTCGGCGGTCAAGACCCGCACTCGGGGACCTGAGCGCCTAGGGGAGCTGACTGCGGAGCACCGGCGTGCGGTGCTCGGTCGAGCCGAACGGGGGATCCGCGTGTCAGCGGATCCTCCTAGGCGGTCGGGACCCGCTCTCGGGAACCCGACCGCCCGTGGGAGCCGACTGCGGTGCGCCGCCCTGCGGCGCACGAGACGGCCCGTCGAACGAGCGATCCGCGTGTCAGCGGATCGTTCTAGGCGGTCGGGACCCGCTCTCGGGAAACTGACCGCCTAGGGGAGCCGACTGCGGTGCGCCGCTTCGCGGCGGTCGGTCGAGCCGAACGGGGGATCCGCGTGTCAGCGGATCGTCCTAGGCGGTCGGGACCCGCTCTCCGGGACCCGACCGCCTAGGGGAGCCGACCGCGGTGCGCCGCTCCGCGGCGCACAGGACGACTCAGTGCGTCGCGTCGACGTCCGCGCCCGCGGCCTCGGCCACGCGGCGGCGCTCGGCGGCCTCGGCGGCCATGCGGCGGCCCTTGGGGCTGACGAGGGAGGCGATCACCGTGATCACGAGGACGCCGATGATGACCGAGAGCGACAGTCCGGTGCCGATCTCGAAGACCTCCACGTGCTCGCCGTTGTTGATGAACGGCAGGTTGTTCTCGTGGAGCGCGTGCAGGATCAGCTTCACGCCGATGAAGGCGAGGATCGCGGCGAGGCCGATGCTGAGGTAGACGAGGCGGTCGAGCAGCCCGTCGATGAGGAAGTACAGCTGGCGCAGGCCCAGCAGCGAGAACGCGGTCGCCGTGAAGACGAGGTACACGTCGCTGGTGAGGCCGAAGATCGCCGGCACGCTGTCGAGGGCGAACAGGATGTCCGTTCCGCCGATCGCCGCCATGACGAGGATCATCGGCGTGAGGACCTTCTTGCCGTCGATGTGCGTGTAGAACTTGTCGCCGTCGTACTGGTCGCTCGTCTTGAAGATCCGCTTGGCCAGGCGCACCATCACGTTGTCGCTGGAGTGGTCGTCGCCCGGCTTGACCAGGTTGAACGCGGTCAGCAGCAGGATCAGGCCGAAGATGTAGAAGACCCAGGCGAACGAGTTGATCAGCGCGGCGCCGAGGAAGATGAAGCCGGTGCGGGCGATCAGCGCGAAGACGATGCCGAAGAGGAGCACCTTCTGCTGGTCGGCGCGGGGCACCTTGAAGCTCGCCATGATGATGAGGAAGACGAACAGGTTGTCGACCGAGAGGGCCTTCTCGGTGATGTACCCCGCGAAGTACTCCGATCCGGGCGTCGCTCCGCCGAAGACGAGGACGCCGAGCCCGAAGAGCACGGCGATGCCGACGTAGAGCGCCGACCAGATCGACGACTCCTTCAGCGTGGGCTCGTGGGCCTTCCGGACGTGGAAGAAGAAGTCGAAGAGCAGGAGCAGGACGATGAAGACGATCGTCAGGGTCCAGATCAGGGGCGATACGGTCATGAAGGGGCTGGCCTCGCTCGTGAAGGGGGGTCGGGGGACGGTCGCGGGGGTCGCTCGTCAAGGGAAAAGGTAGCGAGGCACCGTAGCGAGCAGGGCGCCCGCCGATGGATCGTGAGTATCTTCTCAGTTCTCATCGCGTCCCTCGCGCCCAGCGGCCGGAGCGCCACACTGGTCACCATGACCGGCGCCGCTGTCGACAGGACCTTCCAGGACGCCTCCGGCGTCGTCATCCACTACCGCTGGTGGCCGCACCCCTCGCCCCGCGCGATCGTGCAGCTGGCCCACGGGGTCGGCGAGCACTCGGGGCGCTACGTCGAGCTGGCGGAGGCGCTGGTCGCCGCCGGGTACGCGGTCGCGGCGGACGACCACCGCGGGCACGGCCGGACCGGCCTCGAGCAGCACGGCGGCGACTCCTCCCGGCTCGGACTGCTGGGGCCGGGCGGCCTGCGCGCGACCGAGGCGGCGATCCTCCGGCTGACGGAGCTGCTCGCGGAGGAGAGCCCGGGAGTGCCGATCGTGCTGCTCGGCCACTCCTGGGGGTCGCTCATGGCGCAGCGGATCGTCGACCACCACTCCGGCGCCTACGCCGCGCTCGTGCTGAGCGGCACGGCCTACCGCCTCCCGGGGCACATGAACGCGGGCGACCTGGCGAAGCGGCACCGCGTCGCCGGCGGTCTCGGCCTCGAGTGGCTCTCCCGCGACCCGGAGGTCTGGCAGCGTTTCCACGACGACCCCCTCACCTTCACCACGCCGCTCGCGAAGCGGATCGGGCTGGTCGAGACCCTGCGGCTGGTCGGCCGCCCGAAGCGCGGGCCCGAGCATCCGCTGCCCCTGCTGCTGGTCGTGGGCGCCGACGACACCCTCGGCGGCGAGCGGTCGGTGCGCGCGCTCGCCCAGGCCTACCGGCGGCGGGCCGGGTACACGGACGTCTCGGTGCGGGTGTACCCGGAGGCGCGGCACGAGCTGTTCCAGGAGCTCAACCGGGCCGAGGTCACGGCCGATCTCGTGGAGTGGCTGGGCGAGCGCTTCCCCGCCCCGGCTCGCGCCTAGGCTGGCGTCATGCATGGCGAGTACAAGGTCCCCGGCGGAAAGCTCGTGGTCGTCGACCTCGACGTGGTCGACGGGAGGTTCGCCGGGTTCCGCCTGGCGGGCGACTTCTTCCTCGAGCCCGACACGGCCCTCGACGACATCGACCGCGCGGTCGTGGGCCTCCCGGCCGAGACCGACGCGAAGTCCATCGCCGCCGCCATCCGGCAGGCGCTCCCGGCCGACGCGGTCCTGCTCGGCTTCACGCCCGAGGCCGTCGCGGTCGCGATCCGCCGCTCGCTGCAGAAGGCGACCAGCTGGCGCGACTACGACTGGCGCATCGTGCACGACCGGGCCGTCCCTCCCGCGACCCACCTGGCGCTCGACGAGGTGCTGACCGCCGCGGTCGGCGAGGGCCGCCGGGAGCCGACGCTGCGGATCTGGGAGTGGGACCAGCCCGCCGTCGTCATCGGCAGCTTCCAGTCGCTCCGCAACGAGGTCGACCTCGACAACGCGGCGAAGTACGGCGTCGACGTGGTCCGCCGCATCTCGGGCGGCGGCGCGATGTTCATGGAGGCGGGCAGCGTCGTCACGTACTCGCTCTACGTCCCCGGCGACCTCGTCCAGGGGCTGACCTTCGCCGACTCCTACGCCTTCCTCGACGAGTGGGCCGTCAGCGCGCTGCAGTCGCTCGGGATCGACGCGGTCTACCAGCCGCTCAACGACATCACGTCGCCCTCGGGCAAGATCGGCGGTGCCGCGCAGAAGCGCCTGGGCTCCGGCGCCGTCCTCCACCACGTGACCATGAGCTACGACATCGACGCCGAGAAGATGGTGCAGGTGCTGCGGATCGGCCGCGAGAAGCTCTCGGACAAGGGCATCGCCTCCGCCGTGAAGCGCGTCGACCCGCTGCGCAGCCAGACCGGGCTCAGCCGCGCCGAGATCATCGAGCGGATGAAGGCGACCTTCGTGCAGCTGCACGGCGGCGAGGCGGGGACGCTGACCGAGGAGGAGTACGCGGCGGCGGAGGAGCTGGTGCGGACGAAGTACTCGACTCCGGAGTGGCTGCGGCGCGTCCCCTGACCCGCGGGTCCGAGGCGGCGGTCGCCGGCGCGTGGCCCCGGAGTGGAACGCGGCGGACCGGACCGGCGGGAGCCCCTCAGCTCGCGAGGAGCTCCTGGTAGTCCGGGTGATCGGCGATGAACTCGGCGACGAACGGGCAGGCCGGGACGATGCGCCCGCCGAAGCGCTCGTGCGCGTCGTCGAGGGCCGCCTCGACGAGGGTCTCGCCGAGGCCCTCGTGGCGGTGCTCGGGCGCGATCTCGGTGTGGAGGAAGACCACGTCGCGGCCGCGGACGGCGTAGTCCGCGACTCCGACGGTCTCGCCGTCGAGCCAGAGCGTGTAGCGGGACGAGTCCTCGTCGTGGCGCACCTCGGAGATCATCGCGCCACTCTACGCCGGAGCCTCCCCGGCACCCGTCGAGCCCGGGCGCGAGGCGCGGAGCGTGTCGCCGGGCTCGCGCGCACTGGCACAATTGCCGGGTGCCCAGGACGATCCAGATCGCGGACGGCGTCCCGGAGTCGCGGAGCGCGGTGTTCCACGCCGACAACCTCGAGGTCCTGCCGCAGCTGGCCGACGGGGCTTTCACCGTCGTCTACCTCGACCCGCCGTTCAACACGGGCCGGGCGCAGGTGCGCACCTCGACCACCTCGGTGCGCTCCACCACAGGCACGATCGCCGGCTTCAAGGGGCGCAGCTACGAGCGGATCCGCGGCGACCTGCTCCGCTACGACGACCGCTTCGACGACTACTGGTCGTTCCTCGAGCCGCGTCTGGCCGAGGCGTGGCGGCTCCTCGCCGACGACGGCACCCTCTACCTCCATCTCGACTACCGCGAGGCGCACTACGCGAAGGTGCTGCTCGACGCGCTCTTCGGCCGCGAGTGCTTCCTCAACGAGATCATCTGGGCCTACGACTACGGAGCGAAGGCCACGCGCCGCTGGCCGACCAAGCACGACACGATCCTCGTCTACGTGAAGGACCCGCGCGGCTACCACTTCGACTCCGCCGCCGTGGACCGCGAGCCGTACATGGCCCCGGGCCTGGTGACCCCCGAGAAGGCCGAGCGCGGCAAGCGGCCGACCGACGTGTGGTGGCACACGATCGTCTCGCCGACCGGCCGCGAGAAGACCGGGTACCCGACGCAGAAGCCGGAGGGGATCCTCCGCCGCATCGTGCAGGCGTCCAGCCGCGAGGGCGACGCCGTCCTCGACTTCTTCGCCGGCTCCGGCACGACCGGCGCCGTCGCGCACGCTCTCGGCCGCCGCTTCGTCCTCGTCGACGAGCACGCCGACGCGGTCGCCGTCATGCGCCGCCGCTTCGCCGCCCTCGACCCGGCGCCGCTCTTCCTCTGACGCGGGCGCTCGCGACTCCTCAGACGTCGCCGTCCTCGCTCGCCACCCCCGCGACTCCTGCGCACCGGCCGGCTCCCACTGTCCAGGAGTCGTCGCAGTCGAGTTCGGTCGCTCCCACTGTCCAGAAGGTGTCGCACTCGACATCGATCGCTCCGACTGTCCAGGAGTTGTCGCACTCGACGCCGACTGCGACAACTCCTGGACAGTCGTGGTGGGAGGCGCGCCTCCCCAGGTGCGGGATCAGGGGTTCGTCCACAGAATGCGGATCGCGGGAGACGGACGAGGATCACGGACCGCCAGAATCGCGGCATGTCCAGCACCGACCTCGGAGCCTTCACCCGGCGAGCGGCACTCCGCGCCGGGATGACGGACGCCCGGCTGCGCACTCCCGCCCTGGCCAGCCCCTTCCACGGAGTGCGCACCCGGGTGGCGCCCGTCACGCACCTGGAACGAGCCGCCGCCTATCTGCCGCGGCTGCGGCCCTGGCAGCTCTTCTCCCACCTGACCGCGGCCGAAGCCTGGCGAGTGCCGCTCCCGGCGCGACCCGGCGAGGACGATCCGATCCACGTGGCGGCGACGACGCCGCACCGGCCCCCCAGGACCCGGGGTGTGATCGGCCACACCCTCACGGAGACGGACAGGGTCGAGCGGCACGGCCTGCCGGTGACAGGAGCGGTGTCGACGTGGATCGCGCTCGCGCCACTGCTGTCCGCCCGCGATCTCCTCGCGGCGACGGACCACCTCCTGTTCGAGCCGCGCTGCCCGCGCCGGGACGATCCGCGTCCCCATGTCCGGCTTCACGAGCTGCAGGACCGCCTGGCCTCCCATCGGTGCCGGGGCCGACGCGGCCTGGCTGAGGCTCTGCGGCTGGCATCGACCGGAGCCGCCTCGCGGAGGGAGACCTGGCTCCGCGCTCTCGTCGAGGAGGCGGGACTGCCTGCGCCCGACGTGAACGCCGAGATCAGGATCGGCGGCCGACTGCTCGCGGTCGGCGATCTGGTCTTCGAACGGTGGAAGGTGGTGGCGGAGTACGACGGCGGCCAGCACCGGACGGACGACGCGCAGTTCTCACGCGATCGTGAACGGCTCCTGGCCCTGCACCTCGCGGGCTGGATCGTCGTGGTCGTCCGCGCGGAGGGTCTGACCCGGGGCAGGGCGCGCACGATCGCCGAGCTCCGTGCCGCTCTCGTGGCCCACGGCTGGCGACCGTGACGCACCCCGTCGACGGATCGACCCGCTCGTCCATCCCCGCCCCGCCGCCCGCGTCCGCCCCACCGTCCGGATCCGCCCGCCGGTCCGCATCCGATCGAGCACGCGGAGTTCTCCGACTGTCCAGGAGTTGTCGCACTCGGCGTCGACTGCGACGACTCCTGGACAGTCGCGGGCCGGGGTCAGCTGCTGGCGCGGACGACCAGCGACGTCGGCATCAGCGTGCGGTGCTCCACGGGGAGCCCCTCGATGCGGGCGGTCAGCAGCTCCACCATGCGGGCGCCGAGCTCGTCGGGGAGCTGGCGCACCGTGGTCAGCGCGGGGACGGCGTTCCGCGCGAAGAGATCGTCGTCAAAGCCCACGACGGACACGTCCTCGGGGATCCGGCGGCCGGCCTCGCGGAGGGCGGCGTAGGCGCCGACCGCCATCTGGTCGTTCGCGGCGAAGACGCCGTCCAGGTCGGGGGCGCGGGCGAGGAGGCGGCGCATCGCCTCGGTGCCGCTGGCCGGCGAGAAGTCTCCCCACTCGACGAGGTCGTCGGCGAGGCCGGCGTCGGTGAGTGCGCCGCGCCAGCCGATCAGGCGGTCGACGCCCGGCGGCATGTCTGCGGGGCCCGCGATGGTGGCGATCCGGCGCCGGCCGCGCTCGATCAGGTGCGCGGTGGCGACGGCCGCCCCTTCCGTGTTGTCCACGTCGACGAAGTAGGAGCCGCGCTCGTCCGGCGAGAGCGGCCGGCCGCCGAAGACGATCGGCAGCGTGCCCGAGAGCGCCGCGTAGGAGTGGTCGCCCGAGTGGTGCGAGACCACGAGCGCACCGTCGACGTTGCCGCCGAGCAGGTACCGCCGCGTCTTCTCGCCGTCCGTCTCGGACGCGATCAGCATCGAGAGCGTGTAGTCCGTGTCGGCCAGGCGCATCGCGGCGCCCTGCACGATCGAGGCGAAGAACGGGTCCGCGAAGACGCGCGCGGTCGACTCCGGCACGATCAGCGCGATCGACTGCGTGCGCCGCGAGGCGAGCATCCGCGCCGCGTGATTGGGCACGTAGTCGAGCTCGCCGATCGCCTTCTCGACGGCGGCCACGATCTCGGCCGCCACCTGCGGGGCGCCGTTGACCACCCGCGAGACCGTCGCGCGCGAGACTCCGGCCCGCGCCGCGACCATCTCGAGGGTGGGGGAGCGGCCCCCGCCGCGGACGCCCGTCGGCTCGCTCACGGGTCAGTCCAGGATCGCCGCGGCGCTGCCGCCGAGCAGTCGGGAGTAGACCAGGCCCGAGTCCTTCACGGTCCGCTCCTGCGTGTCGTAGTCGACGCGCACGATGCCGAAGCGCTTCTCGTAGCCCCAGGCCCACTCGTAGTTGTCGAGGAGGGACCACACGAAGTAGCCGCGGACGTCGGCGCCCTGGTCGATCGCGTCGGCGACCTTCTCGACGTGGTCGAGCACGTACTGCGTGCGGTCCGCGTCGTGCACGCGGCCGTCCTCGACGACGTCGTCGTAGGCGGCGCCGTTCTCGGTCACGTAGAGCGGAGGGAGGTTCTCGTATTCCAGGCCCAGGCGGGTCAGCAGGTAGCGCAGCCCGTCGGGGTTCACCTCCCAGTCCATCGCGGTGCGCGGCAGCCCGCGCGACGGGAAGGTGATGAACTCGGAGCCGACCCAGGGGGAGCCGACCTCGCGGTCGGTCGCCTGGGCGAAGTCGTCGGCTCCGGCCGGCAGCGGATGCGCAGAGACGTTGTCGTCGTGGTAGTGGTTCACGCCGAGGAAGTCGAGCGGGAGCGAGATGAGATCGAGGTCGCCGTCGACGATCAGCTCGTCGAGCCCGAGCCCGGCGACGTCCTCGAGCAGGTCCTCGGGGTACTCGCCGCGCAGCAGCGGGTCGAGGAAGATCCGGTTCTGGAGGGCGTCGAAGCGGCGTGCGGCGTCGAGGTCGGCCTCGTCCTCGGGGTCGTCGGGGACGGCGTTCGAGAGGTTGAGCGTGATGCCCAGGTTCTGCGCTCCGAGCTGCCGGAGCGTCGAGACGGCCAGCCCGTGGGCGAGGTGCGTGTGGTGCACGGCGGCGAGGGCCTTCTGCTGCGAGATCACGCCGGGGGCGTGCACGCCCGCCCCGTAGGAGAGCAGGGTCGAGCAGAACGGCTCGTTGAACGTCGTCCAGTGCTGCACCCGGTCGCCGAGGCTCTCGTAGACGGCCTCGGCGTAGTCCCGGAAGCGCTCGGCGGTGTCGCGGTTCGCCCAGCCGCCGGTCTCCTCGACGGCCTGCGGGAGGTCCCAGTGGTAGAGGGTGAGCCACGGCAGCACGCCGGCGCCGAGCAGCTCGTCGACCAGGCGGGAGTAGAAGTCGAGGCCCTCGGGGTTCACCGCGCGGTCGCCCGGCTTGACGCGCGCCCAGCTGACCGAGAAGCGGTAGGAGCCGAGCCCCAGCTCCTTCATCAGCCGCACGTCCGCGGGCATCCGGTGGTAGTGGTCCACCGCGACCTCGGGGGTGTCGCCCTTCGCGACCGCTCCGGGTACGCGGGAGAACGCGTCCCAGATGCTGTCCTCCTTGCCGCCCTCGTGGCCGGCGCCCTCGATCTGGGCGGCGGCGGTCGCGGATCCCCAGAGGAAGCCGGCGGGCCAGTCGCGGACGGCGAGCCGGTCGACGCGGGCGATCTGCTCCGAGAGGCTCGGGGTCGCGCTGGGCGTGGTCCTGCTGGCCTTCGTGCTCTCGTGGTTCCTCAAGACCCCGCCGCTGCGGGCGAAGTCGGCCATGCAGG
>NZ_PSVA01000023.1:0-62324 GCF_002932155.1 Rathayibacter sp. AY1F9
CCCCCAGCAGCTCCCGCTCCCGCTCCTCCCCCAGCCCGGCGCCGCGTCCCGGCACGTGCGCGGCCGCAGCGTCCCGCAGCGTCTCGGCGAGGTCGCGGCGCTCGAAGCCCGCGGCCTCCGCCCGTGCCGTCGAGCGGGCGTTCATGCCGCGCCAGTCGGGGTCCGCGATCCACAGCGGGAGCGAGCCGGGGCCCGCCCACTGGCCGACGCCGCGCTCGAGCAGCCACTCCTCCGGCACGGCGACCGGCTCGGCGGACGACCCGCCGCGCGCCAGGGCCAGGTGCTCGCCGAACGGCACGGGGGTCCCGCAGACGTTCATCACGCCCTCCACCCGCGCCTCGGCGGACGCCACCAGCCAGGCGGCGAGGTCCCGCACGTCGACCACGGACGTGGGCAGCTCGGGCGCATCCGGCACCAGTACGGGGCCGGGCCGCGCGCTGAAGCGCCAGGGCCAGTAGGAGGAGCGGCTCGTCGGGTCGTCGGGGCCGCCGATCACGCCGGCGCGCGCGATCAGGGACGGCGCGGATCCGGCCAGCACGGCCTGCTCGCAGGCGGCCTTCGCGGCGCCGTACGAGGCGGGGTCGTCGGAGGGAGGGAGCAGCTCGGCGTCCTCGTCCGCACCGACGACCGCGTTCTCGGCGTAGACGCTCGTGGTCGAGACGAGGACGTAGGCGCTGCAGCGCAGGTCGCGGACGGATCGGCGGACGTGCTGCGGGGTCGAGGAGACGTCGATCACCGCGTCCCACGATGCCGCAGCCACGGCGTCGAGAGCGTCGTCGCGGTCGCGGTCGGCCCGGACGAGGGACGCCCTCGCGGGCACGGCCGTCCCGCGCACGAGGCAGGTCACGTCGTGGCCGCGCCGCAGCGCCTCCTCCGCGAGGTGCCCGCCGAGCCAGCCCGTGCCTCCGAGAATCAGCGTTCTCATCCCCGCATGCTCGCACGGGCCGCCTCGCGCGAAGCCCGCTGAGGTGCCCGAGTTGGTCCCGAGAACGCTGAAACAACTGCATTCCCGGGCGACTCGACGCAGTGGGCGCCGAGCGAGCGCCTCAGCGACAAGGGCCCCCTCCACGAGCCCCCGCACACCCGACCACCCGAGCCCGCCCGCGTCCTCTGTCCGGAATCACGCGGGCGGCTCGGGCGCTCGAGCGGCTCACACGACGACGAAGGCGTCCAGGATCAGCGAGTTGCCCGTGGAGGCGGCGTTGCGCTTGCTGCCGCGGCGGATGGTGATGGTGTGCTCACCGGCACCGAGGGTGCTGCTGGTGAACACGGTGCGGGCCGAGCGGTTCGTGGCGCTGTAGCGGTCGACGGAGGCGACGAGCACGCCGTCGATCAGGACCTCGTTGATGCCGGAGGTCGGGGTGATCCGGCTCACCCAGCTGACCTTCGTGCCCCGGAAGCGGAGGGTCGCCGAGGCCGTGGAGGTGCTGGAGTACGAGATGCTGCCGCCGCTGTCGGCGGTGCTCGAGAGCGTCGCCCAGGTGCCGACCGTCGCGATGACGGCGGCTCCGTTCTGGTACGTCCCCGCCGCCGGCAGCGTCGAGGTCGGGGTGGGCGTGGACGTGGCCGTCGGGGTCTCGGTCGGAGTCGGCGTGTCGGTGGGCGTCGGCGTGCTGGTCGGAGACGCCGTCGCGGTGGGGGTGGGCGTCGACGCGGAGACGGTCCCCGCGGTCACGACGAAGGCGTCGAGGATCAGCGTGGATCCGGTGGACGCCGGGTTGCGCGTCGTCCCCCGGCGGATCGTGACCGTGTGGGTGCCGGCGGCGATCGGCCCGCTCGTCCACACCGTCTGACCCGAGCGGGTCGTGGGGCTGTAGCGGTCGACGGTGGCGACAAGGACGCCGTCGAGCAGCACCTCGTTGATGCCGGAGGTCGCCGTCATCCGGCTCACCCAGCTGACGCCCGTGCCCGAGAAGCGGAAGCTCGCGGACGCTCCGGCCGAGCTGGAGTAGCTGATGCTCCCACCGCTGTCGGCGGAGGAGGAGATGGTGCTCCAGGTGCCCGCCGTCGTGATGAGCGGCGAGTAGTTCTGGTACGTGCCCTCGCCGGGGATCGACGAGGCGGGCTCGTCGGGCAGCGGAACGACCGGCTGCTCCGCGAGCCAGCGGTCGAACGTGTCGAGCATGTCCTTGTTCGTCAGGCTCGGCACGTTGTGGCCGTTCGGAGCGCCCTCGGTCGGCGTGTAGAGGACCACAGCCTCCTTCGCGACGGGCTTCGCGAGCGCGACCCAGGCCCCTCCGTGCACGGCGATCGGGACGAGGACGTCCTCCGTCGAGCCGGTCGTGCGGATCCGCGCCCCCGCCCACGAGGCCTGCGGCAGCAGCGCGGGGTCGGTCGCCGGGATCGTCGAGGGGTCGTTGTCGTAGTCCGGCAGGACGCGCCCCGGATCGCGGCGGGCCATGTCGGCCATGTCGTAGACGCCGGCCGCGTGGTACGCGCCGCGGATCTCGGGGACCAGCTTGTTGCCGTACGCCCAGCAGAGCAGTGCGCCACCGCCGGAGTTCGAGCGGAGGAAGCTCGCCCCGATCCGCCACGTCTTCTGGAACCAGGCGACCGCGTCCACCTGCATGGCGACGGCCCGCTTGTTCGTGTAGATGCTGCCGCCGTAGTTCGGGCAGATCGAGATGACGCCCTTGTCGACGGCCTGGTCGGCGCTGTACTGGTAGGCGCCGGACAGGGCCGCGTAGGTGCTCCCGTTGGCGTGGTAGTACCAGTAGACGACCCGGCCGATCCGCTGCGAGGGGACCGCGGTGTGCGGAACGAAGAGCCGCGCGCGGTCGGTGCCGATCATCACGTCGATGATCTGGTACGGCTTCTTCCCCACGCGCGAGATCGCCGTGTCGCTGCGCCCGAGCTCGTTGGGCAGCGGCGGGATCACGCTGTAGTCGGGCGCCGCGGACGCGGTCATCGCGTAGGCGAAGGCGGATCCGACGCCGAGGGCGGCTCCGGTGAGGACGAGACGGCGGCTGTGGCGCGCAGGAGAGGACATGGGATCCCGACGTGGAGAGGGCTGCTCGGTCGGCGGAGCCTGACCGGAAGGTGTGAGGGGGGTGCTGCGGTCCGGATCGGACCACCGTGGAGGGGGCGCGGTGCGGTCCTTCGGGGGACCGTGCGGGCGGGCAGGCGCGAATGCATCCTCCCGCGTCCGCCGCGCGACCACCAGACCCACTTCAGGGACACCCGCGGCGGCGCTCCCACCTGGCGTCGAGCAGCGGAGCGATCCGGAGAAGGTCCTGGTGAGAGCGCTATCTCGCGCCACTGCTCTGGAGATGCCCGCCACGGGGGCGGAACTGCATCGCCCCGGTGGCGGGACACCGGGGCGGCACGGGGCTGGCACGGATCCAGGCCGCGTTGCGCCCGGCGCGAGGGCCATGCGCACGTCAACACTCTCGCGGGAGACCCCCGGATGAGTCTCGTTATCTGAGCACGACCTGATCGCTGGTTCAGCGCCTGCTCTCCCCCCTCTGAGTGCCGACCGGATCAGGGGCCCGTCGTCCGCCGCCTACGTCCCGTCTCAGGGGGACAGGGCGCCTCCGAGCCGCGACCTATCGTGATCCCGCTCCATCCGGAAGGCCCGGCGAGGCGCCCCGGGGGGAGGTCGATCCGTGTCGAACGCGCATGCTCGACCGAGCCACGACCGCTCGATCGCCCTCGGCCTCGTCCTGCTCCTGCTCGCCGCCGTCCTCGTGGTCCTGCCCGCGTCGAGGGCCGCGGCGGCCACGGTCCTGCTCCAGGAGGGGTTCGGCGGCACCAGCGTCGCGGACTCGGCGTGGCAGGCGCTCGACGGCGCCTGCATCACGGCGGCGACCACTGCTCCGCCGACCGGCTCCTCGAATCTCGGCGTCTGCGCCAACCGGACTCAGGCCCCCGCCGCCGCGACGAGTCCGGGCTTCCTGCAGCTCACCGACGCCCGGAACAACGCCAAGGGCGGCGCGGTCTTCAACCGGCCGATCCCCGCGATGGGCGGCATCGACGTCCAGTTCGACCAGTACCAGTACAGCTCCGCCCTCGGCCTCCTCGGAGCAGACGGCATCGGCTTCTTCCTCACGGACGGCTCGAAGTCCCTGACGGCGGCCGGAGCCCCTGGCGGCTCGCTCGGCTACGGTCAGTCCGCGACCGTCGAGGGTGTGAACGGCGGCTATCTCGGCATCGGCATCGACGCCTACGGGAACTTCTCGGCCAGACCTCCCACGCAGAGCACGACACCCAACGCCCCGCCCACCTACGGACTCGGATTCGGGTGCCCCTCCGGCTCAGGCCAGGGCCAGGTCGCGAATCAGATCGTCGCCCGCGGTGCAGGCCAGGGCCAGACCGGCTACTGCTTCCTGCAGGCCGCGCCGCCGCCGACGCTCACCTCCGTCCGCACCCCGATCACCGTCTCGTCGGGCAATCCGCCCGCGAGCTACGGCAGGACCGTGCGGATCACCGTGTCCGCCACGGCCTCCCCCGTCGTCACGGTCTACTGGGGCACCTCGGCGGGAATGGCCGCCTCCGCGCTGACGCAGCTGATGCAGTTCACGATGCCGACCGCAGCGCCCTCGACCTACAAGCTCGGCTTCACGGCGTCCACCGGTGGATCGAACGACACCCACCTCGTCCGCAACGTCTCCGTCTCGTCCATCAACACTCTCGACGACATCACTCTGGTCAAGCAGATCGACCGCACCACCACGCAGCCCGTCGCCTACGCCGAGGGATCCGTCATCCCCTACCAGTTCGTCGTCACGAACGGGTCTATCCGGGGCACGCTCACCGGGATCGTCGTCACGGACCCGAAGGCCGCGAGCATCTCCTGTCCGACGACGACCCTGCTCCCGCTCGCCTCCACCATCTGCACGGGATCCCATACGGTCACGGCCGCCGAAGCGGTGGCCGGCTCGTTCGTCAACACGGCGACCGCTGCAGCGACGAAGACGGAGACGATCTCGAACGTCGTGACGACGACCCCCGTCACGAGCAGGACCGCCACCGCCACCGCCCCCATCGCCGCCCCGGCTCCCGCTCTGACCCTCACCAAGACCGCCCTGCTCACCGACACGAACGGCAACGCCCAGGCCGACGCCGGAGAGCAGATCCGCTACTCCTTCCTCGCCCTCAACTCCGGCAACGTCACACTGCAGACGGTCGCCGTCGCCGACCCGAAGGTCACCGGCATCACGCCCGCCTCGACGCAGCTCGCCCCCGGAGCGAGCGCCACCTTCACGTCGGCGCCGTACACGGTCCTTCAGACCGACATCGACAAGAACACGTCGCTCGTCAACACGGCGACCGTCTCCGGCCGCACCCTGGCCGCCGCGCCCGTGACGGTCACCGCGACCTCCACGGCCACCACGCCGATCCGCTACGCGCCCTCGATCTCGCTGACGAAGAACGGCACGATCCCGACCGGGGCCGCCGTGGGCTCGACCGTCTCCTACAGCTTCTCCGCCACCAACACCGGCAACACCGGGCTGAGCGCCGTCGCGGTCACCGACCCCAAGAGCGGGCTCTCCGCGCTCGCCTACTCCTGGCCGGGGACCGCCGGGCGCCTCGAGATCGGCCAGTCGGTCACCGCGACCGCCTCGTACACGCTCACGCAGGCCGACGTCGACGCGGGCCAGGTCCTCAACACCGCGACCGCGACCGGCACCCCTCCGACGGGCGCCGCCGTCACGGCCACCGCCTCGCGGACGGTGACGATCACCCGCACGAACGACCTCGCGCTCGCCAAGACCGCGAACCCCGCCTTCATCAGCGCCGCCGGCACCGTGGTGACGTACACCTTCCGCGCGACCAACACCGGCACCACCACCCTCACCGCGGTCGCGATCAGCGACCCCAAGAGCGGACTCTCCGCTCTCACCTACTCCTGGCCGGGCACTTCCGGACGACTGCTGCCCGGCCAGGTCGTCACCGCGACCGCCGCCTACACGACCACCGCCGCCGACGTCACCGCCGGCACGATCGCCAACACCGCCACGGCGACGGCGACCGGCCCGACCGGCGGGGCGTTCACCCGCACGGCCTCGGTGAGCATCTCGGTGATCCCCGATCCGGCGGCCGACGCCGCGACGGTCGTGCAGGGCGGATCGGTCGTGATCGACGTGCTCGCGAACGACGGGCCCGCCGCGACCGGAGCGATCTTCTCGCGCGCGCAGCTCTCGGCGACCCCGAAGGCGATCGGAGGCGCGGCGACCCCCGCCCCCGCCACTCCCGTGCAGGGGTCCGTCTCCTGCGTTGCGAGCGGAGCGACCCGCGGCCAGTGCACCTACCGCCCGATCGCCGCCTTCGTCGGCACCGACGTCTTCGACTACTCCCTCTCGGGCCAGTACGGCACCTGGAACGTGCGGGTCACGGTCACCGTCACCGCGCTGAACCGCGCGCCGGTCGCCCGACCCGACCGCGTGGTCGCGACCACCGGCGGCCCCGCCGTCACCGTCGCTCCGCTCGCGAACGACACCGACGAGGACCCGGGCACGACCCTCGCCCTGGCCGGCACGAGCGTCCCGGCCGGGCTGCGCGGCACCTTCTCCTGCTCCGGATCCACGTGCACCTACACGCCCGCGGCCAACGGCTGGACCGGGAGCGCGACGATCGCGTACACGGTCACGGACGGCGCCCTCACGGCGGGCGGCACGATCACGGTGTGGGTCGATCCCGCTCCCCTCGTCCGGCGCGGCTTCTCCGGCACCGGCAGCACGAGCGGAGCGGTCGGGCTCGGCGCCTGGACCAGCTCCTCCCTGGTCGCCACGCCTGTCGCGAGCTGCACGGCCGGTCGGCCGAGCACCCTCGTGAGCTGGTCGGCCGCCGCTGGAGCGACCGGCTGGACCCTCGAGCGCCGCCTCGCGGGGACGACGCCCGGCCCCTGGACCGTGATCGCGGCACCCGCCGCCTCCGCGACGAGCTTCACCGACGACCGGGTCGGTGAGGGCCGCAGCTACCAGTGGCGGGTCCGCCCGGACCTGCAGCGCTGGCTCGGAGTCGCGTCCGCCGCCTCGACCGCCGTCGCCCAGCCGGCCGTCACCACCGCCGGAGGCTGCTGATGCCTCCCCGCCGACACCCCTCTCGTCCTGCACGTGTCCTCGTGAGGGAGACCACGCCCGCACCGGGCACCACCCACCAGAAAGGAACGGTCGCCATGACCACCACAGCACCCACCCGTCGCAGCCCCTGGAAGAAGATCGCCCTCACCGGCGGCGTCCTCCTCGCCGCGGGAGCCCTTGCCGGCGCCGGCGCCTTCGCCGTGTTCACCGACTCCGGGACCGCCGTCGGCAACGTCGACGCCGGCCAGACCGACATCTCGGTGACCGGAGCGTTCACCGTCGCGAACATCGCGCCCGGCGACACGGTCCAGCGCCCGATCAGCCTCGTGCTGCCGAACGCGACCAACGACGGCGACCTCGTCTCGTCGGTCCGCTTCTACCAGGACGTCACCAACGACGTCGTCGGCTCGGACACCACCGACCCGGGCCGCGTCGGCGCGTCCCTCGTCACCGGCGCGAACGGCCTCGACTACCGCCTGCTGACCTGCTCCACCGCCTGGGTCCCCGCCGCCGCTCCCGCGGAGGCCGGCCCCTACACCTGCGCGGGCACTCAGACCGTCACCGGCACCGGCAAGCTCTCGACCATCGGCGGAGTCGCCAACGCGGCGAACTTCACCCCGGCGAACTTCGGCATCACCCCCACCGCGACCGGGACCTTCCCCTCGGACGCCGGTGACGTGACGCTGAACACGCTGATCGAGCTCGTCCTGCCGACCGCGGCCGACAACGCGTACGAGAACGCCTCCGCCACGGTCACCTTCACGGCCGCCGCGATCCAGCGCGCCGGCATCCAGAAGTAGACCGTCCCCCACCGCCTCCGTCCTGCCCGGCCGCCACCGGCGCGGGGCGGAGGCATCCCCCTTTCCTCCCGGAGTCGTCCCCATGCCCCACGCCCGTGCGCTCGTCGCCGTCCTCGCGGCGGTGCTCCTCGCGCCCGCGGCGAGCGCCGAGCCCGTCGGCGTGCTCGACGTGCGCGAGCTCTCGGCGCCCGGATCCCTCACCGACCTCGCTCCGGGCGACCGCGCCGAGTGGGCGGTCGAGGTGACCAGCACCGGCCTGTCGCCGCAGGGGGTCTCCGTGGCCTTCGCGGTCGACGGAGGGACGCTGGCGCAGGACCCGCGCGACGGCCTCCAGCTGTCCGTCGAGCTCTGCGACTCGGCGTTCACGGTCGCCGAGGTCGTCGACGGGGAGCGCTACCTCTGCCCGGAGGACGCGATGCCGCTCGGATCCGGACCCGCGGCGACGCTCGGCCGGCTCGACGGTGTCCGTCCGCTCGAGCGCGGGGCCACCGTGGGCGTGCGCGTCCGCGTCCTGTTCCCGGAGTCGGCCGGCAACGGGACCGAGCTCGCGGCGGCGTCGCTGCGGGTGCTCGTGGGCACGACGGAGGAGGATCCCTCCGCGACGCCCGGCCCCGGCTCCTTCCCCGGAGCGGCGGGCGGCGGGCTGGCCGTCACCGGCCGCGACCTGGGCGCCGCGCTCCTGGGCGGGATGCTCGCCCTCGGCTCGGGCGTCCTGCTCGCCGCGGCGGCGCGCCGTCGTCACCGGAGGGAGCAGGCGTGAAGGCCCTCCGCGCTCTCCTCGGCGGACTGGTCACGATCGTGGCCGTCGCCGGCATCGCCGTCTTCGTCCTCTCCGCGCTCGGTCTCGTGCGGCTCGTGCCGGTGCTGTCGAACTCGATGGCGCCCGGGATGCCCGTCGGCTCCCTCGCCGTCACCCTGCCCGTCGACCAGGCCGCGATCCGCGCCGGCGACGTGATCGTCTTCACCGACCCGGACGATCCGGGCCGCCGCGTCATCCACCGCGTCACCCTCGTCTACTCCGAGGAGGAGGCTGCGGCCCTCCGCGGCCGCGAGCCCGGCCAGCTGGCGCTCACCACCAAGGGCGACAACAACGAGTCGGCCGACCCGTGGATCGTGACGATCGCGGACGAGCGGATCTGGCGCGAGAGCTCGGTGGTGCCGCTGCTGGGCTGGCCGAGCATCGGCCTCGCCCACCCGGAGGCGCGGTTCGCGCTCTTCGCCGCGGGCGGCGCGGTCATCGTGGGCGCGCTCCTGATCGCCATCTGGCGCCGCCCCGCGGAGGTCGCCCCGTGAGCGGCGCGCACCGCTCGTCGGACGGCACGCCGCCCCCGGAGCCCCTGCGTCCGCCCGCTGAGCACGGACGGCACAGCGCCCGGCCGTCCTCCCGCGACCGCGGAGCCCCGCGCCACTCCCCCGAGGTCCGCCGCCGCGTGGTCTCCCGCGCCGGCCTGGCGGGACTCGTCGCCGGCGCGCTCGTCCTCGGCGCCGCCGCCACCGCCACCGCCGTGCTCCTGGACCGGGGCTCCGTGAGCGCGCGGGTCGCCTCCGGCACCGTCATCGCGACGTTCACCGGCACCGGAGCGACGACCGTGCCGGTCCCCGTCGCGGGCCTCGTCCCCGGTGGCACGGCCCGGCGCCTCCTCGACCTGACGAACGCCGGGACCCTGCCGATGTCGGCCCTCCAACTGCAGACGGCCACCGGCACCGACCTCTCGGACGGCCTGCAGCTCGCGATCGAGCGCTGCTCGCTGTCCTGGTCGGCCGATGCCGCGACCTGCCCCGGCACCGTCACCACCGTGTCGGCCGACCGCCCCGCCGCCTCCCGCCTCGACCTGCCCGGCTCCCCCGCCCTCTCCGTCGGAGCGACCGACCACCTCCGCCTGACCGTGCGCCTCTCGGAGTCCGCGCCGTCCGCCGCGCAGAGCACCTCCGCGACCCTCACCGTCACCGTCGTGGGCCTGCAGCGGCCGGGCCGCCAGCTGTAGGCGCGGCGGGCCCACGCCTCGGCAGCACCACCGCCGCGCCGTCCCCTTCCGCGCTGAGGTGCCCGGGACGGCCGTCGACACGCCGGAGAGGGCGACCGTCTCGGGCGACTCAGCGGGGCCGCGGGTACCTCGGTGATGCCTCGCTACTCGCGCAGGGCCGCCACGGCGTCGTGGAAGCTCGGCACGTCGGAGAGCACGCCCTCGGGGCCCAGCACCGTCCAGGTCGTGCCCGTGCGGATCAGGACGCCCAGCTCCTCGGCGGGCCGGCGGCGGGTGCGGCGCAGCTCGAGCACGAAGACTCCGGGACGCGCCTCTCTGATCTCGGGAGTGCGCCGGTCGGGCAGCATCACGAGTCCTCCCCGAGGGTCAGCGGTAGACGCTCCACTCCTTCTTCACGATCCGGCGCTCCTCGCCGTCGACCGCGACGATCCACTCGCCGTCCTTCTTGGCCACGACCCGCCCGCGCAGGTACTGCGGCTCCCAGCCGTCGGCCTTGTTGACCCACTTCACGAACCGCGCGAACCGCCCCGGTGCCACGTCGTCTCTGGACATCTCTCGACTCCCCTCGTCGTCACCGGCACGTCCATCGCCCTCCGTCAGGAGAGCACCTCGCCCAGCGCGAGGGGGACCTCTCCTGTGAGGTCTCGAAGCCGGTTCACCGACGGTAGAACGCGCTCCTCACTACGGACGAGACCGTTGACTGATCGACGATCGTCTGGCAGTGGGGTCAGGATGCGGCAGCGGATTCAGGAGTCGAACAGCACGTGCGGCCGTCCGGCGTCGACGATCACGCGGGCGCGCACCCCGTAGACGTCCGCGATCAGCGCCGGGGTGAGCACCTCCTCCGGGGTGCCGCCCGCGACCACGCGCCCCTCGCGCAGCACCAGCAGCGCGTCGCAGAAGAGGGCCGCGAGGTTGAGGTCGTGCAGCGCGACGACCGTGGTCACCGGCAGCGCCCGCACCAGGGCCAGCAGCTCCAGCTGATGGCGGATGTCGAGGTGGTTGGTCGGCTCGTCCAGCAGCAGCTCGCGCGGCTCCTGCGCGAGCGCCCGGGCGATGTGCGCGCGCTGTCGCTCGCCGCCCGAGAGGGTGTGCCAGAGGTGGTCGGCCTTCGCCTCGAGGCCCACCTGCTCGAGGGCGCGATCGATCGCGCTCAGATCCTCGGCCGTGTCTCCGCCCAGGAGGGAGCGGTGCGGGGTGCGCCCCAGCCGGACGACGTCGCGGACGGGGAGGTCCGCCTCCGTCTCGGCCTGCTGCGTCACCGTGGCCACGGCCCGGGCGACCTCGCGGCGGCGGAGCGAGCGGAGCGGCGCGCCGTCGAGGGTGACGACGCCGGCGTCCGGAGCCGCGGTGCCCTGCAGCAGCCGCAGCAGCGACGACTTGCCCGAGCCGTTGGGCCCGAGCAGTCCCACTGTCGAGCCGGGAGCGGGGCGGAGCGAGACCCCGTCGACCACCAGGCGGCCGCCCCGGCGCCACGAGACCCGGTCGGCCTCGAGCGTCACGAGCGGCCCCTCCGCCGCAGGAGCAGCAGCATGAACACCGGCACGCCGACGAGTGCCGTGCCGACCCCCACCGGCAGCGGAGTCGGCGCGAACGCCACCCGCGATCCGGCGTCGACCCACACCAGGAACACCGCGCCGAGCAGGATCGTCGCCGGGATCACCCTTGAGTGCCGCTGCCCGAACACGAGTCGCGCGGCGTGCGGCAGCACCAGCCCCACGAAGCCGATCGCGCCGGCGATGCTCACCAGGGTCGCCGTCAGCAGGGCCGTCACCACCAGCAGGAGGAGGCGGGTGCGGCCCACGTGCACGCCGAGCGACGCGGCCACGTCCTCCCCGAAGGCGAACGCGTCGAGCGTGCGCGCCGCGGCGAGGCAGACCACGGAGCCGAGCAGCACGACTCCTCCGCTCAGCGCCACGTCGTCCCAGCGCATGCCCTCGAGGGAGCCGAGCAGCCAGAACATCACGCCGCGCGTCTCGTCCGAGTCGGCGAGAGCGAACACGATCAGCGAGGTCAGCGCCGAGAACAGCTGGGTGCTCGCCACCCCCGCCAGGATCACGCCCGAGGTGCCGCCCGCCGAGAACCGCGTGAGCAGCAGCACGAAGCCGAAGGCGACCAGCGCGCCGACGAAGGCGCCTCCGGAGAGCCCGACCACTCCTCCGCCCACCCCGAGCACGCCGACGAGCACCGCGCCCGTGGACGCTCCGGAGGAGACGCCCAGCACGAACGGGTCGGCGAGCGGATTGCGCAGCAGCGACTGCAGGATCACTCCGCACACGCCGAGCCCCGCCCCGCAGGCCGCGGCCACGAGTGCGCGCGGGAGGCGCTCCTGCCAGACGATCGCGTCCTCGGCCGCACGCACCGGGACGGAGGCGAGCCCGAGGTGGTTGAGGAGGATGTCGCGGACGTTCACGAGCGAGACGTCGGCCGGGCCGAGCGTCACCGCGACGCCGACCGAGAGCGCCAGCGCGAGCAGCCCGCCGACGACCAGCGCGGCGGCGGCAAGGCCCCGCGGCACCCGGCGGACGAGGACCGCGCCCGTGCCCGTGCCCGTGCCCCTGCCCGTGCTCAGAGCGAGGCCCGGTTCTCGTCCCACCAGGCGCGGATCTTCTCGAGCCCGTCGACGAAGCGGATCGACGGGTTCATCTCGGCGCCGTGGAGCGCGATGAAGCGGCCGTCCTGCACCGCGGGCAGGCTGCTGGTCAGCGGGTCGGAGCGGAGGAACGCGGTCTTGTCGTCGAGGCGGTCGCCGGGGAAGCGGTCGCGCTGCAGGTCGCCGAGGACCAGGACGTCCGGGTCGGCCGCGACGACGCTCTCCCAGCCGACGGCGGGCCAGTCCTCCGTGCGGTCGGCGAAGACGTTGGTCATGCCGGTCGTGGTGCCGAGCATCGAGGCGAAGTTGTAGCCGCCGGCCATGTAGGGCGTCTTGGTGTCGGCGAACCAGAAGGCGACGCTCCGGCCGCCGAGGTCGACCCCCTCGGTGGCGGCGGCGGCACGCTCCTGCAGCTGCGCGACCAGGGCGTCACCGCGCTGCTGCACGTCGAAGACCTCGGCCAGCTCGTGGATCTCCTGGTAGAGGACGTCGACGGTCAGCGGGACGGTGCGCGTGCCGCTCCCGCCGTTGACGCTCGCTCCGTTGTCGCAGTCGGAGGGGGCGAGGTAGGAGCCGATCCCCGTCTCGGCGAGGCGGTCGCGCGAGGCGACGCCCTCGGGGGCGTAGTGGCGGCCGAAGGAGGCGGTGACGAAGTCCGGGTCGGCACCGAGCAGCACCTCGTAGGTGGGCGCGTTGTCGGCCAGGCGCGGCACGCTCTCGTTCGCGGAGGCGAGGGTCTCGAGCACGGGGTCGGTCCAGGAGGCCGTGCCGACCATCCGGTCCTCGAGGCCGAGGGACAGCAGGATCTCGGTCGAGTTCTGGTCGAGGGAGACGACCCGCTGCGGAGGGGCGGTGACGGTGGTCGCGGTGCCGCAGTTGTCCAGCATGAGCGGGTACGAAGTCGTGCCCTCCCCCGCGGCGGCCGTGCTCTCGGGCTCGATCTGCTCGGAGGCGCCGCAGCCGGTGAGGGCGAGCAGGGTCAGGGCGGCGAGGGCGAGGGCGGCGGGGCGCCGTCGGTGCGTGGACATGGATCTCCCGTGGTTCGTGGGCGTCGGTCGTCGGCCCGGTTCATAGGCCCGGTTCATGGGCCCGGTTCGCCGGCAGGGCTCGTCGGCCCGGTCCGTCGGCGGGCGGCACCCGCGTCTCGGCGCGGAGCCCGGGTAAGCATAGCCTTACCTCACCTAAGCCCGTCCATCCGCGCCAGTCGATCCGCGCCACCCGCCTTCGATCCACCCTCGGTCCCGCCTGCCGGCGACTCCGCAGGAGTCGCCGTGGTCGCGCGCGAGAACGGCGACCTCCGAGTTCTCGATGCACTTAGAAGGCCCGGAACAGCCGAGTAAGCGGACACCTGTCGCGCACCTCGCCTCCGCAGCCCCCAACCAGGTGGACAGCACCCCGGACACGGTTCCCCTGAGGGCGGGAGAGCGCGATCCTGAACACCGACGATCGACGGCTCCCGCCCCACCGCCCGCCGACCGTCACGGAAGGAACCCGTTGCCCCGCCACTCCGCCCGCACCGCCGCCTCCGGCCGGTCCGCGCTGGTGCGCAAGGCCGACGCGTCCGGCTACCGGCCCGAGATCGAGGGACTGCGCGCCGTCGCGTCCCTCATGGTCGCGACGTTCCACATCTGGCTGGGCCGCGTCTCCGGAGGCGTCGACGTCTTCTTCGTGATCGCCGGGTTCCTCACCACCCTGACCCTCCTCGGCCAGATCCGGCGGTTCGGGCGCGTGCGTCCGATCGCCTTCCTCCGGAGGCTCGCCTCGCGGCTCTTCCCGGCGGCCGCGGTGGTGCTGGTCGTCGTCGCGGCGCTCGCTCCGCTCCTCCTGCGCCCCTCGCAGCTGCTGCAGACCTTCACCGAGGTGCTCGCCTCGACCTTCTACGTCGAGAACGTCGCGCTCGCGCGGGCCGGAGTGGACTACCTCGCGCAGGACGACTTCCACTCGCCGGTGCAGAACTTCTGGGCGATGTCGGTGCAGGGGCAGTTCTATCTGGTCTGGCTCGCCCTGGTGCTCGTCGCGACCCTCGCCGCCGTGCTGCTGCGGCGACGCGCGCAGCTGCCGCGGTTCCTGCTGGCGCTCGTCGCGGCGCTCACCGTCCTCTCGTTCGCGTTCTCCGTCGTGCTGGTCGGGATCGACCAGCCGACCGCGTACTACAGCACCCTCGCCCGCTCGTGGGAGTTCGGGCTCGGCTCGCTCGCGGCCCTCGTGCTCCCGGGACTGGCGATCCCGGCGGCCCTGCGGACGGTCGCCGGGTGGCTGGGGCTGATCGGAGTCGTCTCCTGCGGGTTCGTGCTCCAGGTCTCGAGCGCGTTCCCGGGCGCCGCCGCGCTCTGGCCGACCCTCTCGGCGGTGCTCGTGCTCGTCGCCGGGACCGGCCCCGCCCCGGAGCGCGGCGTCGGCCGACTGCTGGCCCTGCGCCCGCTCGTGTGGCTGGGCGGCCTGAGCTACGGGATCTACCTCTGGCACTGGCCACTCCTGGTCTTCTGGCGCGAGAGCACCGGCGAGGACCCGACCGCCCTCGCGGGCCTGGGCGTCATCGCCGCCGCGATCCTCCTGGCCGCCGCCTCGAAGCGCTTCCTCGAGGACCCCCTCCACCGCCGCGCCCCCGCCGAGCGCCCGCACCGCCTCCGCGCGCTCGCCCCGGCGGCCCTGCTGGCCGTCGCCGCCCTGGTCGGAGCGACGGGCCTCACCGGAACGAACGCCGCGATCGCCGCCGACCTCACCCGCGCGCACGCCCTCCCCGTCTCGACCGAGGGCTGCGTCGGAGCCGCGGCGCTCGCGAACGCCTGCCCCGACTCCTGGACCACGAGCCTGCCCGCCGTCGACGCCTCGGAGGACGGCTCCGCCCTGAACACCGACGAGTGCAGCACGGGCAACTCCGGCACCGCGCTCAAGGAGTGCCGCTTCGGCGATCCCGCCGGCCTCCGCGTGCTGCTCATCGGCAACTCGCACGCGGCGTCGTTCTTCCCGGCGCTGCGCGGCGTCGCGGAGGAGCGCGGCTGGGACCTGCACACCTACTACAAGACGGGCTGCGTCTTCTCGACCGCGGAGCGGCGCGACGACTCCGCCTCCTCCCGCCGCTCCTGCGACGTCTGGAACGGGAAGCTGCAGGAGGAGCTCGCGGGCCAGGAGCCGTACGCGCTCGTCGTCACCGCCTACTCCGCGAAGAAGTCCGTGTTCGTCGACGCGTCCGGCACCCCCGACGAGCAGGCCGGCATCGACGGGTTCCACGAGTCGTGGGCGCCGCTGATCGCCCGCGGATCCACGGTGGTCGCGATCCGCGACAATCCGGTGCTGCCCTCGCTCTCCCTGCTGGCCTGCGCCGAGGAGCCGGGCTCCGCGGCCGACTGCAGCGTGCCGCTCGACGAGGCCTTCGCCGACCGCGAGCTGATGGCCGCCGCGGCCGAGGGCTGGCCGGGCGCCGCCGCCGTCGACCTCACCCGCTGGTTCTGCGACGACCGCGGCTGCCCCCTCGTGATCGGCGGAGTGAAGGTGTACCGCGACCTCGGGCACCTCACCGAGTCCTATGCCCGGACCCTGGCGCCCTACCTCGGCGAGGCGCTGGACCCGCTGGTCGGCTGAGGGCCCTCGCGCTCGCCTCCGGACGCATGCAAGACTGTTTATACGAACAGGGATCGGAGGAGCCGATGGGCCACTCTCACGGCGTTCCGGCCGGCTCCGCCGCCGCACGGCACCGGCGTCCGCTCGTGGCCGCCTTCGTGCTGACCGCGGCGTTCATGGTCGTCGAGTTCGCGGTCGGAGTCGCGACGGGCTCGCTCGCGCTGCTCTCGGACGCCTCGCACATGGGCACCGACGTGCTGGCCCTCGGAATGTCGATCGCCGCGATCTCCCTCGCCGCCCGCCCCGCCGCGAAGGGCCGCACCTACGGCTCCTACCGCCTCGAAGTGCTGGCCGCCCTCGCCAACGGCCTGCTTCTGTTCGCGGTCGCCGCGTTCGTGATCGTCGAGGCCGTCCGCCGCTTCGCCGAGCCGCCCGCGGTGCCCGGCGGCCCCCTCCTGATCACCGCCGTCGTGGGCCTGGCGGTCAACCTCGTGAGCCTGCGCCTGCTGTCCGCCGGGGCGAAGGAGAGCATCACCCTCCGCGGAGCCTCCCTCGAGGTGCTCGGCGACGCGCTCGGCTCGATCGGCGTGATCGTCGCGTCGATCGTGCTGCTCACCACCGGCTGGGCGTGGGCGGATCCGATCGTCGGCGTGCTGATCGGGCTGCTGATCCTTCCCCGCACCTGGTCGCTGACGCGGCAGGCGCTGGGGATCCTCATGGAGTCGGCGCCCGCGCACGTCGACCTCGCAGCGCTCGAGCGCGACGTCTGCGCCGTCCCCGGCGTGCTCGCGCTGCACGACCTGCACGTGTGGACGATCACCTCGGGCATGGAGAGCGCCACCGGCCACGTGGTCGTCGCCCCCGACGCCGACTACCGCACCGCGCTCTCGCGGGTGCTCGCCGTCCTCCGCGAGCGCCACGGCATCGACCACGCGACCATCCAGTGCGAGCCCGAGGCCTTCCCGGAGACGACGCACCGCGTCTGAGCGCGGGGGTGTCGCGGCGCGCGGCCGCACGCCTCCGCATGCCCACGACACTCCAGGAGTCGTCGCACTCGGCGCCGACTGCGACGACTCCCGGCTTCTCGACGTTGCGGGCCTCGCCCACCCCTGAGCACCTTCCGATTGTTGACGTGAACATGTACAGTCGGCCGTCAGGGCGCGTTCACGTGAACATGCCCGCATTTCGATGGCGAAAGAGAGACCGCATCAATGTCGATGTCCTTCAGAAGGGTCGCCGCGCTCGCCACGAGCGCCGCCCTGGCCACAGGAGCACTGCTGGCGATCCCCGCCGCAGCGGCCCCCGCTCAGGCCGCGGACGCGTTCCGCATCACGCCGAACCCCGCCGCCGCCGGTGAGGCGTTCGAGGGCTGGGGCACCAGCCTCGTCTGGTTCGCGAACGCGACCGGCGGCTATCCCGAGGCCCTCCGCGAGGACCTCTACCAGAAGGTCTTCGGCGACAGCGGCCTCGACCTCAACATCGCCCGCTACAACATCGGCGGCGGCAACGCCTCCGACGTGAAGGACTACCTCCGCCCGGGCGGCGCCGTCGAGGGCTGGTGGAAGCAGAACCCGGCCGGCGACGCGTCGACCTACGGCGGCACCTCCACGAAGCTCGCCGACCGCGACGCGCTCCTGGCCAAGTGGAACGCGGACGACCCCGCCTCCTACGACTGGACCGCCGACCAGACGCAGCGCTGGTGGGTCGAGAGGCTGGCCGAGGAGAAGCAGATCTCGCACTGGGAGGCGTTCTCCAACTCCGCCCCGTACTTCATGACCGAGAGCGGCTACGTCTCGGGCGGCTTCGACGCGAACAGCGAGCAGCTGAAGCCCGCCGCCGAGGAGCAGTTCGCGAAGTACCTCGTGAAGGTCACCGAGCACATGGAGGACGAGTACGGCATCGAGTTCGACACGCTCGACCCCTTCAACGAGCCGAACACGAACTACTGGGGCACGCAGCTCTCCAACGGCGTCCCGACCGGCGGACGCCAGGAGGGCATGCACGTCGGCCCGACGCGCCAGGCGGGACTGATCCCCGACGTCACCGCCGCGCTCGACGCCTCGACCACCGACGCCGGCATCGCCGCGATGGACGAGACCAACCCCGACATCTTCGCGACGAACTGGGCCGCCTATTCCGCTGCGATCCGCGCCGAGGTCGACCGGATGAACGTCCACACCTACGGCACCTCGGGCCGCCTCAAGGTCCGCGACCTCGCGAAGCAGGCCGACACCGACCTGTGGATGAGCGAGATCGAGGGCAACTGGGTCACCGGCTTCGACCCCACCAACATGGAGAACGGCCTCGGCATCGCCGGCCGCATCAACGACGACCTGCGCGAGCTCGAGCCCAAGGCGTGGGTGCTCTGGCAGCCCGTCGAGGACTACTACAACATGCAGCAGCCCAAGCCCAAGGGCGAGAACCTCAACTGGGGCTCCGTCTACATCGACCTGGACTGCAAGCCGTACCAGGAGAACGGGACCGAGGTCTGGAAGTCGGTCCGCCGCGTCGCCGACGCCGGTGGCGACTCCACCAAGGCCCCGGTCTGCGGCGTCGAGACGAACTCGAAGTTCAACACCATCCGGAACTTCACCAAATTCATCCACGAGGGCGACCACCTGATGCCCTCCAACGACAGCTCCTCCACCGCCGCCGTCCGCGGCGACGGCTCGGGCGCGACCGTCGTGCACACCAACAGCACCGCGACCGAGAAGACCGTCGTGCTCGACCTCTCCCGCTTCGGCACCATCGCCGACACCGCGACGGTCACTCCCTACATCACCACGAAGGCCTCCTCGGCCGCCGCTCCCACGAGCAACGCCCTGGTCGCCAAGACGCCGGTGAGCGTCGACCGCATCTCGCGCACCGCCACGATCACCGTGCCCGCCAAGTCGGTCACGAGCTTCTCGATCGACGGAGTCTCGGGAGTCGCCGACTCCGCCCCCGCCCTGCGCGACGGCCACCGCTACCAGCTGGTCGGCACCCAGAGCGGCAAGGCCCTGACCGGCAACCCCTCGGGCGCCGCGACCACGATCACCGGCCTCGCCACCGACTCCGCCACGGCCGCCAAGCAGACCTGGACGGTCCGCGAGGTCGCCGCCGGCGAGCGCGAGGCCACTCGCCGCGTCGTCCTCGTCAACGGCGACGGACGCGTGCTCGGAGCCACGACCGCCGGCACCGACCTGCGCTCGCTGTCCGTCGACGCGGCGAAGACGACCGCCGCGACCCGCTGGATCGTCAACACCACCGACGGCGTGAACTTCTCGCTCGTCAACGAGTCGATCGCCCAGTCGCTCGACGTGAACGGCGGCTCCAGCGCCGACAACGCGTCGGTCGGCGTCTACACCTCCAACGGTGGAGCGAACCAGTCGTGGTCCCTCCGCGACCTCGCCCCGACCGCCGGCCAGACGATCGCCGTCCGCACCACCGCGGGCGTCGCTCCGACCCTGCCCGCGAGCATCACCCCGCAGTACTCCTGGGGAGCCGGCGCACCGCTCGCCGTCACCTGGCAGCGCCCCGCCGACTCGGCGTACGGCGCGACCGGCCGCGTCGAGGTGCCCGGCACCGCGACCGACCTCTACGGCCAGACGATCACGGTCACCGCGCTCGTCGATGTCGGCGGACTGACCGCGACCGACCCCGTGTCGGTCACTGCCGCCGCGGGCGCCTCGGTCGCCGGAGTGAAGGCCTCGGCCCCGACGACGGTCCCCGCCCGCGTGGGCGCCTCGGCCAGCACCTTCCCGGTGCCGGTCGTCTGGGACTGGACGCCGCTCACCACCGCCTCCCTCGCCCGGGCCGGGCAGGTGACGGTCTCGGGAACGGCGACCGCCGACGGCGCGACGCTCCCCGCCACGCTCACGGTGCTCGTCACCACGGGCACGCTCCGCAACTTCAACCCGGACGCCGGCATCGTCGCGACCGCGTCGTCGTCGGAGTCGGGCTACGGACCGGAGCGCACCCGCAACGGCGTGGACGGCGACAAGGGCTGGTCGAACTGGACCAACGGCACCAAGGCCGCGCAGAGCTCGCTGACCTACACCTTCCCCTCGACCCACCAGGTCGAGAAGGTGTCGGTGCAGTTCCTGGCCGACGGCGGCACCAGCTGGGCGCAGACCTACCAGCTGCAGTACCAGGCCGCTGACAGCACGACCTGGACCGCGGTCCCCGGCTACGAGTCGGCCGTGGCCCTCGCGTCGCCGGCCGGCGGAACGGCTCCGACCCTGGTCGCGTCGTTCGCGCCCGTCACGGCCAAGGCCTTCCGCGTCGTGATGAACGCCTACGACAACACGCACCTGATCGTGGCCGAGACCAAGCTCTACGAGTCGGTCGCCTCGCCCGCCGCGGTCGCCACCCTGGGCGCCCTGCGCGTCGGAGGAGCCGGCATCGCCGGGTTCGACCCGGCCCGCACCTCCTACGCGGTCACCGTCGAGGGCACGGCGCTGCCGGTGATCGGAGCAGTGGCGACCGACTCGGCGGCCACCGTGCGGATCACCCAGCCGACGACGGCGAACGGCGGAGTCGCGACCATCGCGGTCCGCGCGGCCGACGGCTCCGTCACCTCGACCACGACGGTGACCGTGACCCTGAAGGCGCCCGCCGCCCTCGCGGTCGCGGTCACGGCGACCACCCGCTGCATCGCCGGCAAGGTGACGCTCACCGTCGCGGCGAAGAACGAGTCCGGCGTGCCGGTCTCGATGACCATCGCGACGCCCTCCGGGTCGAAGCAGGTCACCGGAGTCGCGCCTGGCGCGAGCGGCAGCGCCGCGTTCACCACGCGCGCGGCCTCGGTGCCAGCCGGCCAGGCCACCGTCACCGCGACGGGCACGGTCGACGGCAAGCAGGTCACCTCGGTGGCGACGGGAGCGTACGCGGCCCGCAGCTGCTGACGCCCCCTCCGACACGGACCGCCTCCGCCCCTCCGGGGACGGGGGCGGTCCGTCGTTCATCGAGAGCGGCGCTGCGGGGGCGGCGCGTCGCGGGATCCCGATACGACCGCGGCGCGGGCTACTCGATCAGCATGGATCCGTGCCGGTCGGGCAGCCGCACACCTCCGCGCCGGTGGAGCGACCGCGCACCCCCATGCCGGTCGACCGGCCGCGGCACGCGGAGTACCGAGACCCCGCTCAGTGCCCCGCGGCCGCCTCGTCGCGGGTGCGCAGGCGCGAGACGCCCATCACGACGGCCGCGATGACCAGACCCAGGACGAGGCCGAAGATCATCGAGACGAAGGTGTCGGCCAGCCACACGACGACCGGGCCCGCGCCCTCGACCGCGTGGGTGACGACGTGCACGAGGTCGTACGGACCGTGCCACACCGTCTCGGCGAGGTTCGCGACGACGAGGTGCCCGCCGACCCAGAGCATGGCGAGCGTGCCGATGATGCTGATCGCGCGGAACACGACCGGCATCGACGCGACGATCCTCACTCCGGTGCGCCGCACGCCGCGGGCCGCGTTCTTCATCAGGCGCAGGCCCACGTCGTCGATCTTCACAAGCAGCGCGACGGCGCCGTACACGAGCACGGTCATCCCGAGCCCGACCACCAGGAGCGCGCCGAGCGTGGGCCAGATCCCGAAGTCGGGGTCGAGGCCGTCGAGCGCGATCAGCATGATCTCGGTGCTCAGGATGAGGTCGGTGCGGATGGCGCCGAAGACGAGCTTCTTCTCGTCGCGCGCCTCCGTCTCGTGGCCGCCGTGCGAGACGCCGAACCACTCGAGCACCTTCTCCGCCCCCTCGAAGCAGAGGAAGGCGCCGCCGAGGATCAGCAGGTACGGCAGCACCTGCGGCGCGAACGCCGAGAGCAGCAGCGCCAGCGGGATGATGATGACGAACTTGTTGAACAGGCTCCCCAGCGCGATCCGCCCGACCACCGGCAGCTCCCGCGCGGGCGTGAGGCCCTGCACGTACTGCGGGGTGACGGCCGCGTCGTCGATCACGACGCCCGCCGTCTTGGCGCTCGCCTTCAGGGCGGCGGTGAGGATGTCATCGACAACCGCGAGCAGGCCGACCGACATGTGCGTCTCCTTGGAGGTCCGGGGTGAGAGGGCTCACAGTATCGCGAGCTCCGCGGTCGAGCGGGCACGGGGAGGGGCGTGGGTGCGGCAGAGGGGGTCCGGTCGCGGGGATCTCGATACGCCGGCGGGGCCGGCTCCTCGATCAGCGTGAAGGGCGGGCGGGCTCCGCGGGCCGGCTCCGCGGAAGCGTCAGGAGGCGGCGGGGGCCGGGCCGGTGCTCTCGCGGACGATGAGGCGGGTCGGCACGAGCGAGACGCCGGTGCGCTCGCCCGACTCGAGCTCGCGCAGGAGGATGTCGACCGAGCGGCGGCCCGTGTCACCGAAGAACTGGCGCACCGTCGTCAGCGGCGGCCAGAAGCTCGCCGACTCCTGCATGTCGTCGAAGCCCGCGACGCTCACCTCGCCGGGCACGGCGCGTCCGGCCTCGTGCAGGGCGCGCAGCACGCCGAGCGCCATCTGGTCGTTGGCGGCGAAGATCGCGGTGACCTCCGGATCGGCGGCGAGCCGCTTGCCGAGGCGGTAGCCGGAGTCGGTGGACCAGTCGCCGACCAGCACCTCCGGCACCGGGGCGCCGCGCTCGATCAGGGTCGACTCCCACGCCTCGTGGCGGCGCTCGGCGGAGTAGGAGCGGTCCGGGCCGGCGATGTGGTGCACGGTGCGGTGGCCGAGTCCGAGCAGGTACTCGACGGCCTGGCGGGCGCCCGACATCTGGTCGGTGTCGACCACCGGGTACTTCTCGCCGCCGGCGGAGTCGACGACCACCACGGGCAGGTCCGGTGGGAGGACGATGTCGGCCTCGTCGAGCAGGTGCGCCTCGACGATGATGATGACGCCGTCGACCGCCTCCTCGCTCAGCCGGTGGAACGCGACCGACACCTCGCCCTGGGTGGGGTGGGAGACGGGGATGAGGGTGATCGAGTAGCCCGCATCCGCGGCCGCGATCGCGATGGCGTCGAGGGTGCGCATGTTGCCGAACGAGGACAGCGTGAACATGATCACGCCGATGCTGTGGAAGCGGCCCGTCCGCAGGGCCCGCGCCGCGCTGTTGGGCCGGTAGCCGAGGGCCCGCATCGCCTCGAGGACCCGCTCGCGCGTCTCGCCGTCGACGTTCTGCTTGCCGTTCGACACCCGCGAGACCGTCTGGCCCGAGACGTTCGCGCGCCGGGCCACGTCGGCCATCGAGACGCCGCGTCGCGGCCGGGTGGACGGGGACGGGCGGTCGGTCTCGAGTGACATGGGCTTCCCTTTATAGCGCGCCGCCCGTCAGCCGTGGTGCATCGTGCGCCGAACCGTGACGCAGGAACAGTCGCGGGTGGCGACGTGGACATGCTACGGTGACGCTCTGCCATGTTGACGTGAACATGGCGGGCCCGCACTACTCCCCGAACGGAATCCCATGACGACGACGTCTCCCCCCGTCCCGCTGAGCGAGGTCGCCCCTCCGGCGTCCCCCCTCGCGGCCCCGAAGTCGCGGGCGAAGAGCGAGTGGAAGGGCCTGGCGTTCGTCGCCCCCTTCCTCGTCGTCTTCCTCCTGGTCTTCATCGCCCCGGTCGTCTACTCGATCTACCTCAGCCTCTTCCGCGAGCAGCTGGTGGGCGGCAACTCCTTCGTCGGCTTCGCGAACTACACCGCGATCTTCACCGACCCGAACTTCTGGGAGGGCTTCGGCCGCGTCCTGCTGTTCCTCGTCGTGCAGGTCCCCGTGATGCTCGTGCTGGCCCTCGTCGCGGCGCTCGCGATCGACAGCGGCCGCCTCCACGGCACCGGCTTCTTCCGCATCGTGGTCTTCCTCCCCTACGCCGTCCCCGCGGTCGTCGCGGTGCTGATGTGGGGCTTCATCTACGGCGACAACTTCGGCCTGGCCGCGAACGTCAACGACCTGCTCGGCTCCGACGTCGTCCAGCCCTTCTCGCGCGACTGGATCCTCGCCTCGATCGGCAACATCGTCACGTGGGAGTTCGTGGGCTACAACATGCTCATCTTCTACTCCGCGCTGAAGACGATCCCCGGCGAGCTCTACGAGGCGGCCGAGATCGACGGCGCCGGCCCGATGCGCGTCATCCGCTCGATCAAGCTTCCCGCCCTGCGCGGCGCGATCGTCATCGCCACGATCTTCTCGATCATCGGCAGCTTCCAGCTGTTCAACGAGCCGAACATCCTCCGGACGCTGGCGCCGAACATCATCACCACCTACTTCACCCCGAACATGTACGCCTACAACCTGTCCTTCGCCGGTCAGCAGTACAACGCGTCGGCCACGGTCGCCATCGTCATGGGCGTGATCACCGCGGTGATCGCCTACGTCGTGCAGCTCCGCGGCGCGCGGAAGGAGAACTGATGGCCCTCGCGACCGCTCCCCGGACGCCCGCCCAGGCCCCGAAGCGCCCGGCCGCCCGCCGCGGCTCCTCGGTGCAGCCCAAGAAGTCGATCGCCTTCACCCTGCTGATGTCGGTCTTCATCCTCTACAGCCTCGTGCCGCTGGCCTGGCTGGTCATCAACGCGACGAAGACGCAGGCCGGCCTGCTCTCGAGCTTCGGCCTCTGGTTCGACGGCGACTTCGTCTTCTTCCAGAACATCGCCGACACCCTCAGCTACCGCGACGGGATCTTCCTCCGCTGGCTCGGCAACACCCTGCTCTACGTCGTCGTCGGCGCCGGAGGAGCGACGCTCCTGGCCACGCTCGCCGGCTACGGCCTCGCGAAGTTCCGCTTCACGGGCCGCAAGGCGGTCTTCGCCGTGGTGCTCGGAGCGATCGCGGTGCCCGGCACGGCCCTCGCCGTCCCGACGTTCCTCATGTTCAGCCAGCTCGGCCTGACCAACACCCCGTGGGCGATCATCATCCCCTCGCTGATCAGCCCGTTCGGCCTGTACCTGGTGTGGGTCTACGCGGTGGAGTCGGTGCCCACCGAGCTGCTCGAAGCGGCGCGGATGGACGGGGCGGGCGAGTTCCGCACCTTCTTCACCATCTCCATCCGCCTCCTCGCCCCCGGCATCGTGACCGTGCTGCTGTTCTCGGTCGTCGCGACCTGGAACAACTACTTCCTCCCGCTGATCATGCTGAGCGACCCCACCTGGTACCCGCTCACCGTCGGCCTCAACCAGTGGAACGCGCAGGCCACCGGCGTCAGCGCGCAGCCGATCTACAACCTCGTGATCACGGGCTCGCTCCTCACGATTATCCCCATCGTCGTCGCCTTCCTCGGACTCCAGCGCTTCTGGCAGTCCGGTCTGAGCGCCGGCAGCGTCAAGGGCTGAGCCCTCCCCCTACCCATCCCCCGGCCGGAGCGTCCTGCCCCGTCCACAGCACCCGCAGCACGAAGAAGTGAAGGGAAACACCACCATGAAGATCGCCCGTTCCGCCCTCAGGCGGACCCTGACGGTCGCGGCCGTCGCGGCCCTGGCCGCCGGCTCCCTCGCGGCCTGCTCGTCCACCTCCGGTGGCGGCACGACCACGAGCGCCGGCTCCGCCGCCGACCTCGACTCCGCCCTCGAGGCCGGTGGCAAGATCACGTACTGGAGCTGGACCCCCAGCGCCGAGGCGCAGGTCGCCGCGTTCGAGAAGGCCTACCCGAAGGTCGACGTCGAGCTCGTCAACGCCGGCACCAACAAGGACGAGTACACCAAGCTCGAGAACGCGATCAAGGCCGGCTCGGGCGCCCCCGACGTCGTCCAGATCGAGTACTACGCCATGCCGCAGTTCGCGCTGTCGGACTCGCTCCTCGACCTGTCGCAGTACGGCATGGGCGACCTCGAGGACAAGTACTCCGCCTCCACCTGGGGCAGCGTCAACATCGACGGCAAGCTCGTCGGACTCCCGCAGGACTCGGGCCCCATGGCGCTGTTCTACAACAAGACCGTCTTCGACCAGTACGGCATCGCCGTCCCCGCCACCTGGGACGAGTACGTGGCCGCGGCCGAGAAGCTGCACACCGCCGACCCGTCGAAGTACATCACCGCCGACACCGGCGACGCCGGCTTCGCGACCAGCATGATCTGGCAGGCGGGCGGCGAGCCGTTCACCACCGACGGCACGGACGTGAAGATCGACCTCGCCGACGAGGGCACCGCCAAGTGGACCGGCGTCTGGAACCAGCTCGTCGAGAAGAAGCTGCTCTCGGACACCCCCGCCTGGGGCGACGAGTGGTACAAGGGCCTCGCCGACGGCTCCATCGCCTCGCTGGTGACCGGCGCCTGGATGCCCGGCGTGCTGGAGTCCAGCGTCCCCGACGCCTCCGGCGACTGGGCCGTCGCGCCGATCCCGACCTACGACGGCACCGCCGTCAGCGCCGAGAACGGCGGTGGCGGCCAGTCCGTCACCAAGCAGAGCGAGAACCCGGCGCTGGCCGCCGCGTTCCTGCGCTGGCTGAACAGCGACCAGGCCTCGGTCGACGTCTTCCTGCAGAGCGGCGGATTCCCGTCGACCACGGCCGACCTCGACAGCTCGGACTTCACCGGTCAGGAGTCGGAGTACTTCGGCGGCCAGAAGATCAACGAGGTGCTGACCCAGGCCTCGAAGGACGTCCGCTCCGGCTGGTCGTACCTGCCCTACCAGGTCTACGCGAACAGCGTCTTCGGCGACACCGTCGGCCAGGCCTACGCCAACGGCACCAGCCTCGACCAGGGCCTCGCCGACTGGCAGAGCAAGCTCGTCCAGTACGGCAACGCGCAGGGCTTCACCGTCTCGGAGTAGCACCACTGCTCGACGCGGGGCCGGCCGGATCGCTCCGGTCGGCCCCGCGTCGTTCTCACGCTCGGACACACCGGGCACCGATCCTGAGGGGGATCCAGATGACCACCGCTCCCGAGAGCCGCTTCGCCATCGGCACCGTCGACTTCGAGCTCGACGGCCGCCCGCACCGCATCCTGTCGGGGGCGCTGCACTACTTCCGCATCCACCCGGACCTCTGGGCCGACCGGATCCGCAAGGCCCGCCTGATGGGCCTGAACACCATCGAGACCTACGTCGCCTGGAACGCGCACGAGCCGCGCCGCGGCGAGTGGCGCGAGGACGCCGGGCTCGACCTGGGCCGCTTCCTCGACCTGATCGCCGCCGAGGGCATGCACGCGATCGTGCGCCCCGGCCCCTACATCTGCGCGGAGTGGGACAACGGCGCCCTCCCGGCCTGGCTCTTCCGCGACCCCGAGGTGGGCGTGCGCCGCTCGGAGCCGAACTACCTCGCCGCGGTCAGCGACTACCTGCGCCGCGTGTACTCGATCGTGGCCCCGCGCCAGATCGACGCCGGCGGGCCCGTGGTCCTCGTGCAGATCGAGAACGAGTACGGCGCGTACGGCTCCGACAAGGAATACCTCGCCGAGCTCGTGCGGGTGACCCGCGACTCCGGCATCACGGTGCCGCTGACCACCATCGACCAGCCCACTCCGCAGATGCTCGCCGACGGCAGCCTGCCGGGCCTGCACCTGACCGGCTCGTTCGGCTCGCGGACCACGGAGCGCCTCGCGACGCTGCGCGAGTTCCAGCCCACCGGGCCGCTGATGTGCATGGAGTTCTGGTGCGGCTGGTTCGACGACTGGGGCACCCAGCACCACACGACGGACGCCGATGCCTCCGCGCAGGAGCTCGACACCCTGCTCGCGGCCGGCGGCTCGGTCAACATCTACATGTTCCACGGCGGCACCAACTTCGGCCTGACCAGCGGCGCGAACGACAAGGGCCGCTACGCCGCGATCACGACGAGCTACGACTACGACGCCCCGCTCGACGAGGGCGGCGACCCGACCGCGAAGTTCTGGGCGTTCCGCGACGTCATCGCGCGCTACGCGCCGGTGCCGGAGGAGGTGCCCGCGGTGCGCCCGCCGGCCCCCGCCCTGACCGCTCCGCTCGTCCCCGGCCCGGCGCTCCTCGGCCTCGGCCAGGCGTTCGGACCGGCCGCGCACCTCGACGCGATGGCCAGCTTCGACGACCTCGGCCACGACGACGGCTTCGTGCTCTTCACGACGACGCTCGACGGCTCCTCCGCTCCGGCCCGCCTCGTGGTGGGCGAGGAGGTGCGCGACCGCGCCTGGGTGCTGCTGGACGGCGTGCCGGTGGGCGTGCTGGCGCGCGACCACCACGAGCGGGCGCTGACGCTGCCGAGCGGACGGGGCGAGCTCGCGATCCTGGTCGAGAACCAGGGCCGGGTGAACTACGGCACGCGCATCGGCGAGCACAAGGGCCTGATCGGAGGCGTGACGCTCGACGGCGCCCCGCTGACCGGCTGGGCGGCGCGCGCCCTCGCGCTCGAGTGCCTCCCCGACCTGGCCGTCGCGGCACCGGCGTTCTCGGCCGGGCCGCAGCTCGCCTCCGGCTCGTTCGACCTCGACGAGCAGGCCGACCTGTACGTGGACACGCTGCACTGGGGCAAGGGCCTGGTCTGGGTGAACGGCTTCCTCCTCGGACGCTACTGGCGCCGCGGACCGCAGCGGACGCTGATCGTCCCCTCGCCGGTCACCCGCGCCGGCCGCAACCGCGTCGTGGTGCTCGAGCTGGAGGGCATCGCCGAGCCGGAGATCCGCCTGCTCGCGGGAGCCGAGCTCGGGCACACCGAGATCTGAGCTGCGGAGCGGAGGCGGCGGGAACGGCCGTCGGAGGCGTGGGCTCGGAGTTCCGGGCTCCGTTGTGCGAGTGGGGCCGGGCCGACTCCGATCCGCACGCACTGCCGGACCGCCTCCGGTCTGCGGGTGCCACCGGGCCGCCTCCGTCCTGCGGGCGGCGCCGGGCCGCCTCCGGGACGCGGGGCTCTGCTAGCCTCAGGCGCCCCGGTGCGGCGCCGGCGGGCGAAGGGGGAGACATGATGTCCAAGACACTGCTGCGCACGACTCTGATCGGAGGCGCGCTGCTGCTCGTCCTCTCGGGCTGCGCGGGGACCGCGACGAGCGGATCGACGCTCCGCCCGTTCACTCCGACGCTCCCCTCGTCGTCGGCCGCCCCGTCCGCCACCGCGACGGCCGCCGCCCCGACCGCCGACACCGCTCAGAAGACCAGCGAGCAGGTGGCCGCCGTGCTGACCGGCGTGCAGTTCGTGCCCGGCGAGTACGCGAGCATCCAGGAGATGCTCGACTCGATCTACCCCGGCCTCACCGCGACCGACGCGAGCTGCCTCTCGCCGTTCGGCCTGGGCTGGGACACCGCGCAGCCCGCCGCCGGACTCTCGTACGGCACCAGCGCCGACCGCTCCATGACCGCCGTCGTGTCGAGCACCGGCACCGCCGACGCGGCCGCCTCGCTCCTCGCGAGCGCCACCGACGCGACCACCCGCTGCGCCTCCGGCTCGACGCTCTTCGCCATGCAGGGCGTGCCGGTCGAGACGACCGTCGAGCGCACCGAGCAGACGCTGACCGGCGCCGACGAGACGCTCGGCTGGAAGGTGTCCGGAGCCGTGGGCGGCAAGCCGTTCTCGCTCGTGGGCATCACCGCGCGCGTCGGCGGCGACGCGGTCGCGCTCGTGGGCTGGGACCCGACGACGAACACCTCGTACGTCCCGCGCGCGACGCAGCTCGTGGTCGACGGGCTGTAGGGCGCTGGGGCGCTGGACGCTGGACGCTCTGAGCTCTGGCTCTGAGCTCTGAGTCCTGCGCTCGACCGTCCTCCCCTCCGCGAGAGTCCAGGAGTCGTCGCAGTCGACGCCGAGTGCGACAACTCTTGAACAGTGGGCGCGTCGAGCGCCGGGACTCCGAGCTCTGAGCTCTGAGCGCTGCACTTCGACGCCCTCTCCTTCGCGACTGTCCGGGAGTTGTCGCACTCGACGCTGAGTGCGACAACTCGTGAACAGTGGGCGGACGATCGGGCCGAGCGCCTGAGCTCAGAGCTCTGGTCGCTGCGCGTTGGGCTTCGGGCTTCGGGCTCGCTCCTCCGCGAGAGTCCAGGAGTTGTCGCACTCGACGCTGAGTGCGACAACTCTTGAACAGTGGGCGCGGATCGAGCGCCGGCGCGGAGCGAGCACCGGGCGCCGGGCACCTCCCGAGCTTGGGGCACCCCGCACACGGCGCGGGAGCGCGCCTCAGGCCAGCCAGGAGAGGGTGCCGCCATGGGCGGCCGCGCTAGCGAGCGGGACGCCGTCGGCGGCGAGCAGGAACGGGGTCGGCTCGGGTGCCGTGCGGTCCCCGCGCGCGGCGACGAGGTGCGGGAGCAGCGCCTCCGCCTCGAGCGTCACCAGGCTCGCGCCGCGATCGGCGACCGTCGCCAGGACGCTCTCGCGCGCGGCCCAGGGAAGGTAGACCAGGGTCCCGAGCGAGACGACGACCGTCCGCAGACCCGGCGGCACCGCGTCGAGCAGGGCGGGCAGCTCGGCGGCCGCATCGCCCGCGACGATCGTCGGCGGGTCGTCCTGCAGAGTCTCCACGGCCGAGCGGAGCCGCGCGGTCCGCTCCGGGCGGTCGGGCGGGAGCAGCGCCTCCAACCAGGCGACGTCCTCGGGCGAGCGGACGTCGAGCGGCGCCAGGTCGAGCCCCCGGCGCCACGCGACGACCGGCAGCCGCGCCGGCGCCGCGCCTCCGCTCACCGCGCACCGCAGCAGAGGCGCGCCCGACCCGAGCCGCGTCTCGCCGTCGCTCGCCGTGAAGGCGTAGGAGTAGCGCTCCGGCGCCAGGCAGAGCCCCGCGGAGGCGCCGATCTCGACGAGCGCCACCGGCTCGCCGGGCTCCGTGATCCGCTCCAGCGCTGCGACCAGGGGCGCGCACCGCAGCGCCTCGTTGGTCTGCGTCCTCCGCTCGGCGGCGACCGGCGCCACCCGCGCCCACTCGCTCCGGAGCCACGCGGCGAATCCGGCGCCGTCGACGTCGGGCACGCCGAGCAGCCGCGCGACCGAGAAGAGGAGGGACGGCTGCCGGTGCTGCGCGGGCAGCTCGTCGATCAGGGCGAGGAGGCGCGCGTCGTCAGCGACGGCGAGCGCCCACTCGACCTGCCGCTCGGAGGTCTGCGCGAGCTCGACGGCGGCGCGGCGGAAGCGGTCGGCGGAGGAGGGCATGCCTTTATCCTGAGGGAGCGGCGGAACGGTGCCTGCAGGCGGGCGCAGGACCTGTGGGGCGGGCGACGGCCCCGCCCCCGCGGATGTCGGTGGTCGCCGGTAGAACGGACTCATGTCCGACACCGCTCCGAACCCCGCGTCCGGGCAGGTCCGCGAGCTGCGCCTGCTCGACATCCGGCGGATCTACGCCGAGCCGGCCGCGCTCGAGCTGCCCCGTGGGCAGGAGGTCGTGGCGCGGTGGCCGGGCGCCGAGATCGTGCCCGTCGAGTCGCACTGGCTGATCCCGGAGGTGCACGGCGACGAGGCGAACGTCGCGCGCTGGGTGCGCATCAAAACGGAGGCGCTCGTGCTCGGGGTGAAGAAGTCGCTCGTCACGCGCCCGAACGGCCGCTCGGCCGACTTCATCGCCCCCTCCACCGCCAACGGCTGCGCCATGGCGTGCGTGTACTGCTACGTGCCGCGGAGGAAGGGCTACAGCAACCCGATCACGCTCTTCACGAACATCGAGCAGATCCAGCGCCACCTGGCCCGGCACATCGCCAAGCAGGGCCCCAAGGCCGAGGCGAACCAGTGCGACCCGGAGGCCTGGGTCTACGACATCGGCGAGAACAGCGACTGCTCCGTCGATGCGCTGCTGAGCGGGAACGTCCGCGACCTCTGCGAGCTGTTCCGGATGTCGCCCACCGCCAAGGCGTCCTTCGCGACCAAGTACGTCAACCGCGAGCTCCTCGAGTGGGACCCGCTCGGGCGCACGCGCATCCGCTTCTCGCTGATGCCCGCCGAGACAGCGAAGGTCACCGATATCCGCACCTCGCCGATGGCCGAGCGGATCGCGGCGATCAACGACTTCGTCGACGCCGGCTACGAGGTGCACGTCAACTTCTCGCCGGTGATCCTCACCGAGACCTGGCAGCAGGACTGGACCGAGCTCTTCGACCAGCTCGACGCCGCCCTCCACCCGCGGTCGAAGGCGCAGCTCGCGGCCGAGGTGATCCTCCTCACCCACAACGAGGGCCTGCACGAGGTGAACCTCGGCTGGCACCCGAAGGCGGAGTCGCTGCTCTGGCAGCCGGGGCGCCAGGAGCAGAAGCTCTCCGAGAACGGCGCCGTCAACATCCGCTACCGACGCGACCTCAAGCGCGCCAGCCTCGACCGCTTCCGCGCCCTCCTCGCCGAGCGCCTCCCCTACTGCCGCGTCCGCTACGCCTTCTGAGCGCCGAGACGGCGGCGTGACGACTCGCTCAGAAGCGCTCCTCCCCCTCCCGGCCGCACACGCCGAGACACCGCCGTCTCGCCGGGACACCACTGCCGAGACGGCGTCTCGCGCACGAGCGCGCCGTCTCGACGCAGCCGCACCGCCCACCGGCGGCACCCCGCAACTGAGCCCCGGAGTCACCCGGCTGGGAGTCCGCCCGGCGGCCGGGGCCACTGCTTCGCATTCCGGATAGCGGCACGTGCGCTCCGAACGAGGGGCGTACTTTCGGAGAACAGCCGGAGGGACGGCCCGACCGCCCGACTCCACGGGCCTGCAGAGCAGGCGTCAACGGGGATCGACGGCTCGGCGCGACGGCATCCGGGCTCGACATCCCGGAGCCCGGCACCCCCGGATCGACACTCCGGACACTCGACTCGGCGGCACAGCACACCCCGGGTCCTGCTCCCCGCGAACACCCCCACCATCTCGCACTCCCCCTCCCGGCGGCACTCGCCGGGGCACCCCACCGTCGCGGTCGGCACCCGCGACACAGCACAGAACGGCGGCACGCACCATGGGCGCTCTCCTCTACGGCACTCCCCCCACCTCGCACGAGATCGACGACCGCGCGCTCGCGCACCTCCAGATCGTCATGATCAACAAGTTCCGCCGCGACGAGGCGTTCGCCTTCCAGCTCGACGCCTCGAGCGCGCACGGCACCGGACGCCAGACGCTGTGGCTGCACCCGACCATCCCCCTCCAGTTCTCGTTCCACGGAAGCCGCATGCCGGCGATCAACGCCACCTGGGTGCGCGCACTGATGGAGGAGGCCAACAGCGGCCGGGGCCTGCGGATCGTCACCGAGCCGGCGCAGCAGCCCGAGTCCTCCGGGCTCACGCACGCTGCCTGAGCGCGCCGTGTCCAGGCGCGACGACGACGAGCCGATGGAGGTCACCGACTTCGTCGAGCTCGCCGGTGCAGTGCACGACGACGCAGGCTTCGAGTGCTCCTCCACTGTCGACGGCGTGACGGGCGCGCTCTGCGTGCTGCCCGACTCCCTGGTGCTGCGGAGCGCCGGCACCGGCGACTCGACCCGCGTCGGCACCCGCGACATCCGCTCCTGGCGGGCCACTCCGGCCGGCGCCACCTTCTCGCTCGCCGTGGAAGCCGGAGCGCGGCACACCGTGGTGCTGCTCACGCAGTTCCAGGCGGCGACCGTCCAGGCCATGACCCGCGCCGCCGGACCCGCGACTGGTTTATCCGCTTAACGAATTCCCCGTTCGGGGCACGCGGTGAGGAGCGCTCCTCGTGCGACCCTGATCGGGATGAACGAGAAGGACGAGGTCATGCGCTCCGACATCGGCGGGCGTGACATCGAGCAGGCGCGGGCCCTCTTCGAGCAGTCGTACAACGGGCACCGCTTCGTCGTCGAGCCCGGCGAGGACTTCTCGTACCGCTACACCTCCGTCGGCGACGGCGATGTGACGCTCCGCGGCAGCCAGTTCGCCGGCTCCGTGCAGGGCTCGATCCAGACCGAGGGCGAGTACGTCGTCTCGTGGCTGACCGCCGGCGCGGGCGTCACCGATCTCGACGGCGACGCGGTGACCCTCGGATTCGGGCAGCCGGCGATCTTCGTCAACGACCGTCCCAGCCGGTTCGAGTTCCACGACTACCGCCAGAACCTCATCCACTTCGACGGCGCGTACCTCGAGGGCATCGCGGAGGAGGTCGAGGGCACCCGCGGCCCCCTCCTCTTCGACACGACCTCACGGCCCGAGGGCGCGGCGCTGCGGCGCTGGTCGGCGACCGTCGCGACGGTCGCCCGGGTGATCTACGACGCCGACAGCTCGCCGCTGCTGCGCCGCGAGGCCGACCGCGCGGTCGCCGTCGCCCTGCTCGAGACCTTCCCGCACTCGACGCTGGACACTCCCGGCGACCTCGGAGTACCCCGCTCGGGGCGCCTCCGCCAGGCGATCGAGTACATGTACGAGCACGCCCACGAGCCGCTCCGGACCGAGCAGATCGCCGACGCGGCGGGCATCGGCCTGCGGACGCTGCAGACCGAGTTCCGGCGCGAGTTCGGCTTCACCGCGGTCGACTACCTGCGGCGGATCCGGCTGGACGGCGTGCAGAAGGAGCTGCGGGCGGGCGAGTCCGGAGTCGTCAGCGTCAGCGAGGTCGCACGGCGCTGGGGCTTCGCGCACCTCGGCCGGTTCTCGGCCTCGTACGCCCACCGCTTCGGCGAGCGCCCCAGCACCACGCTCGACACCTGAGGCGTCAGAGGTAGTCGGTCCCGCCGTCGTCCTCGCTGTCGTCGCCCTCGCCGCGCGGCTGCACGGTCGGCCGCGCGGGCTGGAGCCGTCGGGTCTTCTCGCGCATCGACTCCACCGCCTCCGGGTCGTCGAGGTCGACGCCGCGGTCGAGCGCCGGGCTGGTGAAGAGCTGGCTGGCCGGTCCGACCAGGAGACGGGTCTCGCCTCGCAGCCCCTCGTCCGAGAGCGACGGCACCACGACCAGGTCCGACTTCCCCACGTTCGCCAGCGCCTGCGCGTACTCGACGACCGCCGAGCACACCTCGTCGCCCAGCAGCACGAATCCGCTCGCGTAGTACAGCTTCTGCATCTCGCCCTCCCCTGGATCCCGGACCGCCCCTCCGGTCGGCCCGTCCCCCGACGCTAGGACGGCGCCGACCGGGCGCCCCACCCCTTGACGGGGGTGGAGCGGAGGGGCCAGAGTCCGCGCGGAGGGGCCAGAGTCCGCGCGGAGGGGTCAGAGTCCGCGCGGAGCGGGCAGTCGCAGCGCGGTCGCGAGCGCCTCGACGACGCGGGTCGCGCGCACGTCGCCGACCCCCTCCATCCGGTTGGTGAGGAACGCGAAGCCGACTCCCGCGTCCGGGTCGGCGAAGGCGACCTGTCCGCCCGCGCCGTCGTGCCCGAAGCCGCTCGGCGTGAGGCGGCTTACCAGGCGGTCGCGGAGGCGGGGCTCTCGATCCCCGGCGACGTCGCCGTGGTGTCGTTCGACGACGACGAGCTGGCCGCCTACCTCCGCCCCGGGCTGACGACCGTGGCGCTGCCGCACGAGGAGATGGGCCGCCGGGCGGTCGAGCTGCTGCTGAGCGGCGCGCCGGGCGAGCGGGTGCTGGTGCCGATGCCGCTGGTGGAGCGGGCGTCGACGCGGCGGGTCTGACGGGCGGGGCCTGGGGCGGGCTGATCGGGGACGGCGGGCGGGCCCGGTGGAGTCGGGCGGAGCCGCCTCAGCCGGCCGAGCGGATCCCTCCGGTCGGACCCCAGGCGACTCCGGTGCCGCCCGCGTCGCCCTGGTAGTCGTCGGGCGAGAGGGTCATGCCGCTCGCGACGAAGTCGGCGGTCGCCGCGCAGTCCGTGACGACGACGTCGCCGTCGGAGCGCGCGAGCCCGTAGAGGCAGACGGACTCGTCGGCGAGCTCCGCGGCCGAGAAGGAGTCGAGGCTGAGGGTGGCGAAGTAGTCGACTCCGGCGATGCTGCCCAGGTAGCGCGTCGGCCCCCAGTGGAAGACGCGGAGGCTTGCGAGGGTCGACAGCGGGCGCGTGGCGACGTCGTCGGGGACGGCCCAGGGCTCGGTGAAGACCTCCAGCGACGGGCGAGGGGCCAGCGCGACGGAGGCGGCCGTGCCGAGGGCGGCGAGCCCGAGCACGGCGACGAGGGCGGCGATCACCTCGAGGCGGCGGCGCGGGCGGGGCGTGGCGGAGGTGCGGGAGTCGGCGTCGTCGCCTCCGGTGGTCTCGCCGGTCTCGTCCCCACCGGTCCGGCCGCTCGCCGTCCCGCGGCCGATCCGGCCCTGGGCCGCTGCGGGCCCGACGGACGCGGCCAGTCCCGCGACCGCGGCGTCGAGCGCCTCCTCCCGCTCGCGGCGCTGCGCCCGCAGCAGTGCCAGCTCCTCGAGCGCCGCGGGGTCCGCCTCCGCGCTGAACGCCCGGCGCTCGAGCGCGGCCCGCTGCCTCCGCTCCTCCGGCGACGCCCCGTCGCGGCGCCGCTGCAGGGCGGCCCGGCCCCGACCGCGACCGCCCAGGGCCGCGTCGAGCGCCGCCTCCGTCGCGGGATCGAGCTCGTCGAGCAGCCGGGCCGCGCGCGCGGGCGTGACCGCGATGCCGACGGACGCCGGCACGTCAGGCCCGGTCGCGGACGGCGCGCGCCAGCGACTCGAGGCGCTCCCGGTACTCCGGCCACCACTCCTCCGGCACCGGCGGGAGGTTGTCGCCGGGCGTCCGGAGTCCGACCCGCCCGTCGATCAGCTCGCGGACGATGTCGGCGTGGCCGGCGTGCCGGTGCGTCTCCGCGGTGATGTGGACGAGGATCCGGTGCAGCGTCACGTCGCGGTTCGTCCACCAGGGGACCTGCCCGGGAGCGTCGAGCGGGAGGGCCGCGACCGTCGCGTCGGAGTGGGCCCACACGCGGCGGTACAGCGCGACGACGTCGGCCGTCGACTCGTCGGCCGTCGCCCACATGTCCGAGTTCGGCTCCGACTCGTCCTCCATCCACGGCATCGGCTCCGGGAACGGCCGCCCGAACACGGCGCCGAGGTAGCCCGCCTCGGTGCCCGCCACGTGCTTCACCAGGCCGAGCAGGTTCGTGCCCGTCGAGACCAGCGGCCGCCGCACGTCGTACTCGTCGAGCCCGTCGAGCTTCTGCAGCAGGGCGTCGCGCCCCTCCTGCAGGTAGCGGAGGAGGGTCTGCTTCGCGTCGTCGCTCATCCCCCCAGCCTGCCGCGCCCGTCCGAGCCGCGCCAGAGCGGTGCCGGAGCCGGAGCCGTGCTCACACTGCAGGAAGGATCGCCCCGCGGGCACCGGGATCCGCGGATCCACGGCCCGCCGGAGCGATCCTTCCAGCGTTGTGCACGGGGTCAGGCCGGGACGCCCGCTCCCGCCCGCTGGACCCGCGTGCCGACGAGGCGCTGCGACGAGGCGTCGATCGCGGCGGCCGGGCCGACCAGCTCGAGCGCCGCCTCCGTCTCGCGCGTCGCGCAGTCCGGGCCCACCCACAGCTCGACGCGGCCGGGCTCGACGATCCGCACGCCTTCACGTCCGGTGAAGGCCAGGCGCGCGGCCGGGACCTCGAAGCGGACCTCCGCCTCCTCGCCGGGCTCGAGCGCGACCCGCGCGTAGCCGAGCAGCTGCGCCACCGGCCGGGTCACGCTCGCGAACACGTCGCGGGCGTACAGCTGCACCAGGTCGGTGCCCGCCCGCTCGCCCGTGTTGCGCACGCGCACGGTCGCCGTGAAGGAGCCGTCCGTCGGGGCGGACTCCTCGACCGCCAGCTCCGTCCGGGCGAAGGCCGTGTACGAGAGGCCGTGGCCGAACGGCCGCACCGGCGTGCTGTCGGCGGAGGTCACGTCCGACGGCCCGCCGAGGATCGGGTGCAGGTACGAGAACGGCTGCGCTCCGGCGGAGCGCGGCAGCGAGACCGGCAGGTGGCCGGAGGGGTCGACCCGTCCCGAGACGACGCCCGCGATCGCGCCGGCGCCCTCCTCCCCCGGGAAGAACGCCTGCAGCACGGCGGCGGGAGCCGACGGCCCGTCGAGCGCCCAGCCCACGGCATAGGGGCGGCCGGTCAGCAGCACGAGCACGACCGGGGTCCCCGTCGCCACGACGGCCTCGACCAGCTCGCGCTGGCGGCCCGAGAGCTCGAGGCTCTCGACGTCGTTGCCCTCGCCGACCGTGCCGCGGCCGAACAGGCCCGCCCGGTCGCCGACGATTACGATCGCCACGTCGGAGTCGGCGGCCGCCCGGACCGCCTCCGCGATCCCGGAGGCGTCGTCGCCCTCGACCGAGCAGCCCTCGGCGAGCAGCAGCTCGGCCGAGCCGAACTCGCCGGCCAGCGCGTCCGCGACCGTCGGGATCTCGAAGCCCAGCGGCACGCCCGGGTGGTGCGCCAGCACGTGGTTGGCGAAGGAGTAGCAGCCCATGAGCGCGGGCGCGCTGTCGGCGTTGGGACCGATCAGCGCGAGGCGGCGCGGCGCAGCGAGCGGCAGGACGCCGTCGTTCGCGAGCAGCACCACCGACTCCTCGGCCAGGCGGCGGGCGATGTCGCGGTGGGCCGGCGAGTCGAGGTCGATCGACTCGGGGGCGTCGTCGAAGCGCGCGTCGAGCAGTCCGAGCCGCTCCTTCTGCGCGAGCACCCGCAGCACAGCCCGGTCGACGAGCGCCTCGTCGGCCTCCCCGGCCCGGATCCGCGCGGCCAGCGGCGCGAGGAACGCGTCGCCCGTGGGAAGCTCCACGTCGATCCCCGCGGCGAGCGCCAGCTCGGCCGCCTCGCCCAGGTCGGCGGCGACCGCGTGCATGAGGTGGAGGAACGCGACGGAGAAGTAGTCGGCGACGACCACGCCGTCGAAGCCCCAGCGCTCGCGCAGCACGCCCGTGAGGTAGGCGGGCGTCGCTCCGACCGGGTCCCCGTCGATCTCGGCGTAGGAGTTCATCACCGAGCGGGCGCCCCCGTCGCGGATCGCCATCTCGAACGGCGGCAGCAGCACGTCCGCGATCTCGCGCGGTCCGGCGTGCACCGGCGCGTGGTTGCGGCCGCCGCGGGAGGCGGAGTAGCCGATGAAGTGCTTCAGCGTCGCGTCGACGCCGGTGGACTGCAGCCCCTGCACGTACGCGGTGCCGATCGTGCCGACGACGTACGGGTCCTCGGCGATGCACTCGTCGACCCGGCCCCAGCGGGGGTCGCGGATCACGTCGAGCACGGGCGCCAGGCCCTGGTGGATCCCGAGCTCGCGCATCGAGCCGCCGATCACGGCGCCGAGCTCGGCCACGAGCTCCGGGTCGAACGAGGCTCCCCAGGCGAGCGGAGTCGGGAACGTCGCGGCCTGCCAGGCGGCGAGCCCGGTCAGGCACTCCTCGTGGACGATCGCCGGGATGCCCAGCCGCGTCTCCTCGACGAGCCGGCGCTGCTCCGCCCACAGCCACTGAGCGCGCTCGAGCGGATCGACGGGGCGCGTGCCGTAGACGCGGGTCAGCTGGCCGATCCCCTCGCGGGTCGCCTCGGCGTACCCGGTCGAGGTGGCCATCTCGCCGGCGAGCGGGGCGACGACCTCGCCGCCCTGGTCGACCCAGTAGCCGACCAGCTGGGAGAGCTTCTCCTCCAGCGTCATCCGGCCCAGCAGCTCGGTGGTGCGGGCGGACGGAGCCTGTGGGTCCTCTGGTGCGTGCGGTGCGGTCACGGTGCGACCCTCTCTGCGGGTGGGGCGACGGGTGCGGACGGGACGGGGGACGCGGCGGACGGGCGGAGCGATCCGCTCATCCCTTCACCGCCCCCGTCAGCCCGCCGACGATGCGGCGCTCGAAGACGCTGAAGAAGATCAGCGCCGGGATCATCGACAGCGACACGAAGGCGAGCACCTTCGCCGTGTCGACCGAGTACTGCGACGAGAACGCCTGGACTCCGAGCGGGAGCGTGAAGGTGGACTCGTTGTTGAGGATGAACAGGGGCAGCAGGTAGCTGTTCCAGCTCGCGATGAACGCGAGGATCCCCGTGGTGATCACGCCGGGCATCGCCAGGCGCACGACCATCCGGAAGAAGAAGCCGATCCGGCTGCAGCCGTCGATGAAGGCCGCCTCCTGGATCTCGTCCGGGATCGCGCGGAGGAACGGTACCAGGATGATGATCGTGGTCGGCAGGCCGAACGCGATCTGCGGCAGCACCACTCCGGCGAGCGAGTTCATCAGGCCGAGGCTCTTGATCACCAGGTAGAGAGGAGTGATCGCCACGGTCATCGGGAACATCAGGCCGGCGGCGAAGAGCGCGTAGAACACGCCGCGTCCGGTGAAGTCGTAGCGGGCCAGGACGTAGCTCGCCATCAGGCCGAGCACGACCACGCCGAGCGTCGTCGCGAGGCCGGCGATGGTGGAGTTGCCGACCTCCTGCCAGAAGACTCCGCCGGTGATCACGTCGAGGTAGTTCTGCACGTTCCACGGCGAGGGCAGGCCCGCCGGGTCGGTGGTGATCTGCGCGTTCGTGCGGAAGCCGCCGAGGATGATGTACGCCACCGGGGCGAGCATCAGCGCGATCACGACGATCGCCACGACGTAGGCGATCGTGGTGCCGCGGCCCAGGGGCTGCCGGCGCCGCTTCGCCGCGAGAGGCCGAGGGGTCTCCGGAGTGATAGGCGGGGCCGTCATCGTCGTGCCGGTCATCGCTTGTCTCCCGTCAGTGCGCCCGCGGTGTCGCGCCGGAGCACGAAGCGCTGGTAGAGCAGCGCCACCACGAGCGAGATCAGGAACAGGACCACCGCGACGGCGTTCCCGTACCCGTAGTTGCCGGCGTTGCGGCCGTTGGTGACCAGGTAGATCGCCATGGTCGAGGTGCCCGCGGTCGAGGACACGTACTGGCCCCAGATGATGTAGACGAGGTCGAACAGCTGCAGTGCGCCGATGATCGACAGGAACGCCCAGATCCGCAGGGTCGGCGCGAGCAGGGGCAGGGTGATCCGCCGCTGCACCTGCCAGTAGGAGGCGCCGTCGATGGCCGCGGCCTCGGACAGCTCCTCGGGGATGCCCTGCAGACCCGCGAGGAAGAGGATCACGGCGAAGCCGATGTACTTCCAAGTGATGATCAGCATCAGCGTCCAGATCGCGATCGCCGGATCCGAGAGCCAGTCCTGCTTCAGCGCGCCGAGGCCGACCTTCTCGAGCAGGCCGTTGACCGCGCCGCTGGTCTGGAGCATCAGGCTCCAGCCGGTGCCGACGACGACCTCCGAGATCACGTACGGCACGAAGATCAGGACGCGGATGATCGACTGCCCGCGCAGCTTGCGGTTCAGCAGCAGCGCCAGGAGGATCGCGACCGGCCCCTGGAGCACGAGCGAGAGCACCACGATGATGCCGTTGTGCGCGAGGGCGTCGTGGAAGGTGGGGTCCTGCAGGATCGTCAGGTAGTTGCGGAAGCCGACGAAGTCCGTCGGCACTCCGTAGCCCTGCCAGCTGAAGAAGCCGTAGTAGGCCGCCATCACGACCGGGAAGATCACGAAGGCGAGGAAGACGATCAGCGCCGGGCCGACCAGGAGCGCGATCTCGAAGCGCCCCGCCCAGCCCACGCTGCGGCGGCGCCGGCGCACCGGAGGCGTCGAGGTGACGCCTCCGGTGCGCGCGGTCCCGCGGGGCTCATCCACTCCGAGGAGCGGGCTCTCGCGGAGTGCCATGGTGGCTAGGCCTTCGCCGCGGCGGCGTTGACGGCCTCGACCAGCTGCTCGGGGTCGCTCTTGCCGGCCAGCAGGTCGACGACTCCGACGTTCAGCGCGTTGCCGACGTTGAGGCCGTAGACGGTGTCGAGCCACTGCGAGACGTACGGGGCCGAGTTGTAGGCCTCGAGGATCTGCTGCAGGTACGGCTCGGTGACCGCCTCCTGCGCAACGGTGTTCACCGGGGGCGCGTTGAAGGCCGCGTAGTACTCCTTCTGCACGTCGGAGGTGGCCAGGTAGTTGAGGAAGTCGACGCACTCGTCGGGAGCGCCCACGGAGCAGGAGTAGCCGTCGACACCGCCCATGATCGCGCCGGCCTCGCCGTCGCCGCCGTCGATCTCGGGGAACGGGAACCAGCCCAGGTCGGGCAGCGGCTTCTCGTCGGGGGTGAGGGAGGCGATCACGCCGGGGTTCCACGCGCCCATGAGCTCCATCGACGCCTGGTGGTTGGCGAGGAGTCCGGCCGAGCTGCCCGCGCCCTGCTGGGCGGCGGTCGTGAGGAAGCCCTCGTTGAACGGCTCGGTGGCCGAGAAGTCCTGCAGGTCCTCGCCCGCGCGGACCCAGCAGTCGTCCGAGAAGTCCTTGGTGTCGGCCGCCTCGGCCATGGTGTCGGCGCTGCACTCGCGGAGCGCGAAGAAGTAGTACCAGTGCGCGGCGGGCCAGGCGTCCTTCGCGCCGAGCGCGACGGCCTGGGCTCCGCTGCCCTTGATCTTCGTGATCGCCGAGTCGAGCTCGTCGATGGTCTTCGGCGTCTCGGTGACGCCCGCCGCCGTGAAGAGGTCCTGGCTGTAGAACAGGCCGCCCGGGAGGACGGCGACCGGCATCGCCCAGACCTTGTCGTCGAGCGTGTTCGCCGAGAACGAGCCCTCGGGGATCTCGCTGCGCGCCTGGTCCGAGATGCCGCCGGTGAGGTCCTTCAGCTGTCCGCCCGCGACCATGGCGGCGAGCTTGCCGCCTCCGCGCTGGAGGAAGACGTCGGGGGCGTCGCCCGAGTTGAGCGCCGTCTGGAGCTTGCCGTCGAGGTCCTCGTTCTGGATGGCCTGCGACTCGATGGTCACTCCGGGGTTCGCGGCCTCGAAGTCCGCGATCGTCTTGTCCCAGAACTCCTGGCCGGGGCCCGTGGTCGAGTTCTGCCAGAGGGTCATCGCGACGGTGCCGTCGCTCGATCCCGAGTCCTGGCCCGAGCAGCCGGTGAGGGCCGCGACCGTGCCGAGCAGGGCTGCTGTCGCCACTGCGATCTTCCTGAACTTCATCGTCCAACCGTTCTCTTCATCGAGGGCGCCGCCTGGTGCACCGGCGCCGTGGGGGTTCCCGCCTTCGCGGGTGGAGTCAGTGTCCGCAGTGCTTGCGAAAGTGGTCAAACGTTTTCGAAATGGTTTTCGAAGCACGGGTTACAGTCGGCCACATGACCACCCGACCGACCATCCACGACGTCGCCGCTGCCGCCGGCGTCTCGGTGGCGACGGTGTCCAAGGCCGTGAACGGCCGCTACGGCATCGCCCCCTCCACCGCCACCCGCGTGCTCGAGGTCGTGCGCGAGCTCGGCTACGAGTCGAGCCTCGTCGCGAGCAGCATGCGCTCCCGGCGCACGGGCGTGATCGGCGTGCTCGTCGCGGGGTTCGAGCCGTTCAGCGCCGAGATCCTGAAGGGCGTGGGGTCGGTGCTGGCGGAGTCGCGGTTCGACCTGCTCGCCTACTCCGGCTCCCACGAGGGCGAGCAGGAGGGCTGGGAGCGGCGCTCGCTCAGCCGGCTCAGCGGCACCCTCATCGACGGGGCGATCATGGTGACGCCGAGCGTGGTGAGCGCCCCCTCCGACATCCCGCTCGTCGCCGTGGACCCGCACACCGGCCGCGCCGACCTGCCGACCGTCGAGTCCGACAACTTCGGCGGCGCCCTGCTCGCCACCCGCCACCTCGTCGCCCTCGGGCACCGCCGCATCGGCTTCGTCGCGGGTCGCGGCGACCTGCGCTCGGCGCGGCTGCGCGAGGCCGGCTACCGGGCGGCGCTGGCGGAGGCCGGCATCGCCTTCGACGAGCGCCTGCTGCGGGTGGGCAACTACCACCGCGACACCGCCCGGCGGCCCGCCTCCTCGCTCCTGTCGCTGCCCGACCGCCCGACCGCGGTCTTCGCCGCCAACGACGTCTCGGCGCTGGCGATCATCGAGACCGCCGCGCACCTGGGCCTCGCCGTGCCCCACGACCTGTCGGTGATCGGCTTCGACGACGTGCCCGAGGCCGCGCGCTTCGATCCGCCGCTGACCACCGTCCGCCAGCCGATGCAGACGCTCGGAGCGACCGCCGCCGAGATGCTGATCGCCCTGATGGCCGGGCGCGAGCCGCGCTCGCTGCACGTGCAGCTGCCGACGCAGCTCGTCCGCCGCGCGACGACGGGACCGCCGGCATGAGCGGCGACGGGACCGCCGGCAGGGGCGACGAGCTGGAGGACGACGGCCCGACCGCGGTGCACGCCGCCCTCTTCGACGCGCTGGAGCTGGTGGACCTGCCCGCGCTCGAGGCGCTGCTCGACGAGCGCTTCGTGATCGAGCACCCGACCGGCCTGGTGCAGTCGCGGGAGGAGTGGCTCGCCGACATCGACGAGGCGCGCAAGGAGTACCACGAGATCGACCACGTCGAGAGCGCCCTCTCGGGCGGCGCCGCGCACCCGGTGCTCACCTCCCGCACCATCACCGAGGCGACCATCGGCCGCCTGCACGCGACCTGGCGGCTCCAGCTGACGAGCCGCCTCGTCCGCCGCGACGAGGGGTGGGTGATCACGCGGACCGTGGTGACGAGCTGGTGAGGCGGGCGGACCGGCGCGTCCGTGGCCGGCTGCGGGCGCGGCGGGCAGGATCGACACCGTGCTCCTCCAGGTCGTGACCCGCTCCGCCCGCCCGGCCGCCGAGATGTTCGACCGGGCGCGCGACATCGACCTGCACACCGCCTCGCAGGCCGGCGCTCGCGAGCGCGCGGTCTCCGGGACGACCACCGGGCTGATCGGCCTGGGCGAGCACGTGACCTGGAGCGCCCGGCACTTCGGCGTCCCGCTCCGGCTGACCAGCACCGTCACCGCGCTCGACGCCCCGCACTCCTTCGTCGACGAGCAGACCCGCGGGCCCTTCGCGACCTTCCGGCACGAGCACCGCTTCGAGCCCCACGGCTCCGGCTCCGTGATGATCGACCGGCTCGAGTACTCCGCCCCGCTCGGCGTCCTCGGGCGGATCGCGGAGCGGCTGGTGCTCGACCGGCACCTGCGGCGGCTGCTGGAGGAGCGCGGCGCGTTCCTCGCCGGACGCGACCGGTGAGGCTCCTGATCCGGACCCTGCTGACGCTCGTCGCCGTCGCCGGCGTCCTCTCGCTCGCGACGACCTCGGTCCTGTTCGCCCTGTCCTCCCTCGACACCGGCCGGGACGCCGGCGAGCTGCTCCTCCCGCTGGCCCGAGCGCTTCTGGCGACCGCCGTGACGGCGGCCGTCGGCGGGCTCCCCTACTCCGCGGGACGGGGTCGCGCGCCCTGGCCGGTCCTCTGGACCGCTTCTACGGTCTGCATCCTCGCGATCGCCTGGATCGTGGTCTCGATCGCGGCGTGGACCGACGCGGGCGACGGGACGGACGCTGTCGTCGCACTGCTGACCGTGGTGCCCGCGGCCTGCTGCTTGATCGCCGCGGTGCCGGTGACCGAGCTCGTCCTCCGGGTGGGAACGCGCAGGATCGGCGCCCGCTAGCGGATCCGTCCCCGCCGCTTGACGTTGACGCCGCGTCAACCCGTACCGTCGCTTCCATCGCCGCCGGAGTCCCCGGCGACGCGGAGACGGAGGGCGCTGTGGAGCAGGAGTGGACCGTGCACGAGGTGGCGCGGCTGGCCGGCACGACCAGCCGGACGCTTCGGCACTACGGGGCCGAGGGACTGCTCCCGGCGAGCCGGGTGGGCGCGAACGGCTACCGCTACTACGACGCCGCCGCGCTCGTGACGCTGCAGCGGATCCTGCTGCTGCGCGACCTCGGTCTCGGACTGCCCGAGATCGGGCGGATCCTGCGGCGCGACGCGGAGCCGGTGGCCGCTCTCGAGCGGCACCTCGACGTGCTCCAGGAGGAGCGCCGACGGCTCGACCGCCGCATCCGGGCGGTCGCCGGGACGATCACCACGATGAGAGAAGGGAACGGGCCGATGGCCGAGGAGATGTTCGACGGGTTCGACCACGCGGAGCACCGTGAGGAGGTGGAGCGCCGCTGGGGTGCCCCGGCGTACGCCGACGGCGACCGCTGGTGGCGCTCGATGAGCGCGGAGGACCGCGAGCAGTGGCAGCGGAGGCAGGCGGACCTCGCCGGCGCCTGGACCGCCGCGGCGGCCAGCGGGGCGGATCCGACCGGGGAGGAGGCTCTCGCGCTCGCCGAGCGGCACCGCGCCTGGCTCGCCCAGGTGCCGGGCACGCCCCGCGACGCGCCCGGCGGCCCGAGCGACGAGTACCTGCTCGGGCTCGGCGAGATGTACGTCGACGACGAGCGGTTCTCGGCGCACTACGGCGGAGTCGCCGGCGCCCGGTTCGTCCGCGACGCGCTGCGGGCACTGGTCGAACGGCGGGGATGACGGAGGTTCCGTCGGCCGGGCCGGGGCCCCGCTCCGGAACGGCATGATCGCCTCATGGGAAGCATCCGATTCAGCAGTCCGGGCTGGGACGAGGACACCGATCGGGGGCCCGCGCCCGACCCCGACCGTGCCCGGTACTCCCGGGACGACGGGGCGAGGTTCACCGCGATCACGCTCACCTGCCTGTCGGTCCTCCCCGCGATCGTCCTCACGGCCGCGTTCTTCCTCGTGCGCCTCCCTCCCCTGGACCGCGACGACCAGCCCGACTGGACGGCACCGGCCGCGGACGTCCTGGCTCCGTGGCTGCTGCTGTTCCTGCTCCCGCCGCTGGTCACGGGGCTGCTCGCCCGTCTGGTCGGCGGGCGGGACTCCTCCCACGGGTTCGGTCGCTCCGCCGCGGTTTGCCTCGTGGTGATGGCGCCGTTCCTCGGGCTCTCGGCCCTGTCGCTCCTCGGCTAGGCGCTGCCACCGCTCACGCCTGCAGGACCACCGCGCCGTAGTGCGTGCCCGCGCCCGTGCCCACCAGCAGCACCGACTCCCCCGGCCGCACGCGCGAGCGGTGCAGGGCCAGCGGGATCGCGCTGCCGATCGTGTTGCCGACCTCGCCGAGCGTGATCGTCATCCGGTCGCGGCCCCAGAGGCGGGCCATGCCCTCGAGCCCGGCCGCGCTGGTCTGGTGCGGGACCACGCGGTCGATGCCGGGGAGCCCGGTCGAGAGGCCGGGCCGCACCTCCTCGAGGAACGCCGGGAAGTGCCGCAGCGCGTCGACGAGCAGCGCCTTGCCCTGCATGTCGAAGCGGAAGTCGGCGAGCCGGTCGGGCGCCTCCTCGATCCGGATCCGCGAGCCGAAGCCGCGCAGCTCCGCGTGGCGCACACCGCTCGGGCGGGTGCGGAAGTGCGTGGTGACCAGGCCCTGCCCCGGAGTCTCGGCGCGTCCGATCACGACGGCGGCGGCCGCGTCGCCGAAGAGCAGGGCGCTCTCGGGCTGGCCCGGGTCGATGCCGCGGCTGCCGCAGTCGGTCGAGACGATGAGCACGGTGTCGGCGCGACCCGTGGCGAGGAGGAACCCCGCCTCCTGCAGAGCGAAGAGGAACGACAGGCAGGTGGCGCCGACGCTGTACGCCGAGACGTCGTCGAGGCCGAGTCCCGCCGCGAGCAGCGCGCCTCCGTCCGGGATCGCCTGCAGCTGAGTGCCCGAGGCGTTGAGCACCACGTCGACCGTGTCGAGCCCGGCCGCCGCGAGCGCCCGACGGGCGGCGAGCAGGCCGAGCTCCAGCGGGTCCTCGTCGTCGGTGACCCAGTGGCGGGTGCGCACGCCGGAGCGGCGCTCGGCCTCGTCGGCGGGCAGGCCGCAGAGCGCGGCGACCTCGGCGGTCGTGACGATCCGCTCGGGCAGCGCTTCGCCCGTGCCGAGGACGCGGAGCGGGAGGAGGTCGGGCACGCGGGCCCCTTCCTGCCCCGGGACGTGCGGAGCGAATCCCTGTATAGCGCGCCTCTGCACCTCCGCGCGCACTGTTCGGCGCGGTTTGACGGCACGGGCCCCCGCCGACACCATGGTCCCGGAGCGGGGGACGGATGGACGCGCGCGGTTTCTGGGTGGTCGTGCCCTTCCTCGACGAGGAGAAGCTGCTCGGCGGCGCCCTCGACGCGCTCGCCCGCCAGACCGATCCGGACTTCACCCTCCTGCTCGTCGACAACGGCAGCACCGACGGCTCGCGCGCCGTGATCGAGGAGTTCCGCCGCCGGTGCCCGGAGCGGCAGGTCGCCGTGATCGACGAGGCGCAGAAGGGCACGGGAGCCGCCTCCGACACCGGCTTCCGCCACGCGATCGCCGAGGGCGCGACGGCCGTCGCCCGCACGGACGCCGACTGCCTGCCGAGCGCCGACTGGGTGGCGCGCCTCAAGGCCGACCTCCGCGGCGGCGCCCGCTTCGTCGGCGGCCGCCTGTCCCCGCGGCGGGACGAAGCCGTCTACCGCTGGTACGACGGCGTGCTCGGCACCGCGCTGATCCGCCTGATGGAGCACGCCCCGGGCGTCTTCTACCGCCGCCCCGGCCAGCGGTACCGGATGTTCATGGCCGCCGGCTGCAACCTCGCGATCGACGCCGCGCTGTACCTCCAGGTCGACGGTTTCCCGCGCTCGAGCATCGACGACACCGACGAGGACCTGGAGCTGCACCTGAAGGTCTGCCAGGTGATCGGGCGGAGCGAGGCGCTGCTCGACAAGGACGCGGTCGTGCTGATGTCGATCCGGAAGGGCAAGGCGCTCGGGTACCTGGGGATCCTGCTCTGGTACTGGGGCCGCAAGCGCGGGCTGGAGGTCGTCGATGTCCGCTGAGCGCCGGCGCCGCGTGCTGATCACCGGGGCGACGGGCTTCCTCGGCGGCTACGCGGTGCGCGAGTTCCTGGCCGCGGGCGACGACGTGCTCGCCACCGGTCGCGCCCCCGAGGCGCTGGCGCGGCTGGAGGAGGAGGGCGCCACGGTCCTCCGCGCCGACCTCGCCGAGCTGGGCGCGACGGACGTCGAGGCCGACGTGCTCGTGCACGCCGCCGCTCTGTCGAGCCCGTGGGGCACGTGGAGCGAGTTCGAGCGCGCGAACGTCGCGGGGACGGAGGCGATGATCGCGCTGGCCGAGCGCTGCGGGATCCGCCGCTTCGTCTTCGTCTCCTCGCCGAGCATCTACTCCGCCCGGCGCCACCAGTACCTGGTGCGGGAGGAGGAGGTCGACGCCGGCAGCCGGATGAGCCTCTACATCCGCAGCAAGATCGAGGCGGAGCGGCTGCTGCAGGAGGCGCACCGCGCCGGCCGGATCCCCGAGCTCGTGATCCTGCGCCCCCGCGGCCTGATCGGCGTCGGCGACCCCAGCCTCCTCCCCCGCTTCGTCGCCGCGAGCCGCCGCCGCGGCATCCCCCTCTTCGACGGCGGTCGGAACCCCGTCGACATCACCTGCGTCGAGAACGCCGCGCACGCGCTGGTGCTCGCCGCCGACGCTCCCGTGGCCGACGGCGGCGTCTACAACATCACCAACGGCGAGCCCGCTCCGCTCGGCGACCTCCTCGAGCGCTTCTTCGCCGCGATGGGCGAGGAGCCGCGCTTCATCCGGGTGGACCTGCGCGTGCTGACCGCGCTCGCCGAGATCCTGGAGCGGGTCTACCGGCTGCTGCCCGGCCGCGAGCCGCCGTTCACCCGCTACACCGTGGCGACCCTCGCCTACGCGCAGACCCTCGACATCTCGCGGGCGCGGACCGAGCTCGGCTACGAGCCGACCGTGCCGCTGGCCGAGGGCATCCGCCGGGTCGGCGAGCACCTGAGGACGACGCGTGGCTGAGTCGTCGCTGCAGGTGATGGCGTGCGGGAGCACCGTCTTCCCGCTGTCCCGGGTGTTCCGCGGGAAGGGGCTCCCCCGCCGCGTCTTCCCCTCGAACGTCTTCCTCTACACGCACGCGAGCGGCCGGCGGGTGCTCGTGGACGCGGGCTACCCGCCGACGTTCCGCGGAACGGGCCTCGTCGGACGGCTGTACGAGCGCATCCTGCCCGCGACGGTGCCGGACGACGAGACCGTCGACCAGCGGCTGCTCGCCCTCGGCCTGACCCCGGCCGACGTCGAGTTCGTGGTGCTCACGCACCTGCACCCGGACCACGTGGGCGGCGTGCGCTGGTTCCCGGACGCGACGTTCGTGCTGTCGTCGGGCCAGGTCGCCTCCGTGCGGCGGAACCGCGTGCGCGAGGGGATCTTCCGCGCGCTGCTGCCGCCGTGGTTCGCGGCCGGGATCGTGGCGGACGAGCAGCCCGCGACGACGATCAAGGGGCTGACCGGATTCGACCTGTTCGGCGACGGGTCGCTGCTCGTGGTGCCGCTCCCGGGGCATGCGCGCGGGCACCTGGGGGCGCTCGTCGAGGGGCGCGTGCTGGTGGCCGGCGACGCGGCGTGGGGGCGGGAGTTCCTCGGCTGGTCCGGGCGCCTGCGCCGGCTGCCGCGGTTCATCAGCGACGACGCGCGGGCGCACGAGCGGACGTCCGAGTTGCTCGAGCGTGTGGAGGCGGAGGGCGTGCGGCTGTGCTTCTCGCACGACGCGTATCCGGAGGGGGACGTGCGGCTGGGTGGGGCGGCGGCGCGAGGTGAACAGCGTGACCTCGGCTTCGACGGTGAAAAGTCCCGTCTCCGATAGGCGGGAGGCGGGTTCAGGCGGTCCCCGTCGGATCGACTGTTCGAGTGTCCCGAGGGAGGGACGCGGGAGTGTTCCTCAAGACATCACGACCGTCGAGGATCCGTGGACGCGCGAGACAATCGGTCTCAGAGGCGCTGACCTCGAGGAACATCGAACAGGCCGACGTCCTCACGCCAGCTCCCGCCGACGGGAACTTCGTAGCGGACGATCATGACGGTCCATGTCGCTGGATCAACGGCCGAAGGTGGTGGCATCAACTGCTCGTAGCTCGAGGACTCAAAATGGAAGCATGCAGAAAGTTCACCTCGAGAGCCGCAGCGGCTTCTATCCTTGCGGCGCAACCAGCCCACACCAGACGTCAAGCGTTCTCGATGAGGTGACATGTCACCTTTGCCGCATCAGAGCTGAGTGGATAGCCGATCCCGAGAACCAACGAAAGCTCGCGGAGGGTCGCGCTCGGCTCGGTCGTCTAACCGCTCCCGACTAGGGCCAAGCCGCCCGCCAGCTGCAGGCTGACCGCAAGACGGCGTGCAAAAAGTAGGGGTATCCCGCCAGCAAGGTTGAGCGTCCAGCTACTGATCGAGGACTCTGGAACGCTCTCCACGCACATGGGATTACTCGCTTGCGGACACGAAGGGCGGCGGCTACTCAGCGCGAACACCGCTCAGACACCTGCCCCGGAAGCGAGACCTGGGCCGCTCACCCGTCCGGTGGTAGCTGGCAGATCCGACTGCAGTTCAACAGCTAAGCCGCCGCGACGAGGGACGACTCACATTCGGTCTGGACTCGTCCCACCGGTCGGGTCACCAGAATTGATCAGCTCTCGACGCTCAGCTCGACGGAGGTGACCGCCTAATCGTTCCATCCGATAGGGGCTCGAACCGGCCGGTCGAGCTTCCCGACACCGGCCCCGTCGCCTGGCATGGAATGGCATCGAACGAAGTCTGCGAGACGCTGCAAACCGTTCTGGCGGGGACTTCTGACGACCAAGACGTCAACCTCGATGGTTGGTGGACTCCAGCTACGGATTCCTCGTCCGTGAGCTGTCACCGGAAATTCAGCGGCCGACGGCGGGACGGCTCGCGTCGTACCCTCTCGTCCATGACGGACTACGCTCGACCGGCTGTCGCGGACCGCGTCTTCATCGGCGAGGACGGCCGACCCATCCCCTACGGCACTCGCTGGCTGGGTGAGTCGCCTCCGGACGAGAGCTACTCCGTCACGAGCGATCTCGAGCGTTTCCAGCCGCTGCACACCGTCGCGGACGCCCTGCTCGAGCACCTCGAGCGCACCTACGACGTCACGGTCGAGGACGACCCGGCCCTGGCCTCACGAGACGAAGCGGAGATCTCCTGGGCCGCCCGCGCCGTCCGCGTGACGCCGCGGGCGGTCGACGCCGCACCTCTGACGATCGTCTGGACCGTCTTCCCCGGCGTCCTCCTCCACGCCGGAGCACTGCACCGCTTCAACTACCCCGTCTGCGGCTGCGACGCCTGCGACGACGAGTGGACCGCCCTCGCGGACGACCTCGAGCGCAGCGTCTTCGATGTCGTCGCGGGCCGCTACGAGGAGAGCATCGCCGCCGGCAAGGACGGCATCATCGTCGGCTACCGCATCGGGAGCGGCAGTGAGCTCGGCTGGTCGAGCGGCTACAGCAACGACGTGGGGGTACATCACAGGATCGGCCACGACGGGCAGCAGCTGACCGCGCCCTTCAGTCGAGCGTGGGAGGCCTGGCCGGAACGCTGACGCCGCGGCCGGCAGACTCTCGCGAGGTCATCGACCCTGTCCGAGGAGTGACGCGCCTGCCGCCTCGGGCCGCGAGATCTCGAGTTCCGATGCTCGACCAGCCTCTAGCGGTCGTCAGCGGGGCAGGTCCTCGTAGGGGACGCGGCGGCTCAGCCAGGCGAGCAGCCCGGCGGCGAGCGCCGCGATCGCCGCCGGGATGAGAAGCAGCCAGAGGGCCGAGGTCACGGCGACGAGGACGAGCGCCGCCGCAGCGACGCCGGCGCCGATCGCGAAGTTCCAGCGCACGTCCGTCGCCACTCCGCCCTCCGGTCGCGCCCACAGCACGACGAGGGCCGTCGCGATCGGCCCGAACAGCAGCCCCAGCACGAACCACCGCCAGCGCGAGCGGCCCTTCTGCTCGGCGAGACCGGCGGTGACGATCGCGAGTCCGAACCAGATCCAACCGGAGTCCTGGGTGAGTGTCATGCGTGGAGCCTAGGGCGCGGGCAGGATCACCCCGGCGAGGTCGCCGATCGGGGGCGTGGGCCTGTCGCCCGCGTCTCCCGCTCAGCGGTCCCCGGCACGGCGCCGAATTCCTCCGCTACCCGGGCACCACCACGAAGGCGACGCCGACGACGACGCCCAGCACGAGAGCCGCCGAGCCGAACCCGATCAGGAGGGCGAACGTCAGCGGACGGGTCTCGCGGAAGCTCATCGTGCCGGGGATCAGCTCGTTGATCTCGGAGGGGCTGAGCGTCTTCTCCGCGGCGGGCGGCGCCTCGATCTCCTGCCGACGAGCGGCTCCGGTCAGGCGCGCCCACACGCTCCGGCCACCGGTGTGCACGCCACGCGCCGCCGGCAAGAGCGGCGTCGTCACGGCGGCGACGACGGCCCGCAGATCATCGATCTCCCAGTCCGCCCCGCGGAGCCGCAGCGACCGGCTTCCGTCCGACAAGAACAGGATGAGCGACGGCGGCAGATCGATCCCCTCACTGTTGGGGCCGGCGGGCACCCATGCGAGCAGCGCCTTCACCGACGGGTCGGCCCGCTCGAAGGTCACGACCCTGCCTCGAGCGTCTGTGCACTCGATCGCCCGGTTCGAGATCCGCAGCGACGCGCTGGCGAGGAACCGCCGGTTGCGGAGCGCCAGCACTCCGACGATCACCAGAGCCACCACGGTGGCGAAGCCGAACAGCCCGAGGTAGACGGCCAGCCCGGCACCGCGGTCGTCGGCGATCACGACTCCCCAGACGCTCCCCGCCAGCAGGACCAGCGCGGGGAGGACGGCGACGGGCCTCAGGCGTCGCGACTCGTTCTCCTGCCGGGCCCTCGAGGGCCGGAACTCGCGAACCGGCTCCGAGCGGTCCGCCCGTCGCCGCTCCATCAGGCCGAGGCGACGGACGGAGAGCCAGTGCGGACGCGGTTCCGAAGAGGGTCGTCGAGGATGCGGCGCATGGCGTCAGGGTAGCGGTGGCGCTCCGTCGGGCCGCGCTCGCGACCGAGCCTTCGCGTGGTTCCGGCTTCGCGCGATCCACTTCGTGTCCTACCTCTTCTTCGACGCCCCTCGCCCAGTCACCAGAGGGTGAGCGGACGCGGCGCGCCTGTCGATCCGTGCGGGACGTCACCGCACGACAGGTCGGCCCCTCCCGGGGTGCCGCTGCCGGGCACGATCATCCGAGCGAGGGCTCGTCCGGGTCGACAGACTGGGCTGGTGTCCTCACCGATGACGATCCGCGCCGTGCCGACCTCGGCCCGGCGTGAGGAGATGCACCTCAGGCTCCGTCGCACGGAGATCAGCCCCGCGCGAGGCCTCGCGGCCGTCCCCGGCGATCGGCCTCCTCAGGACGTCGCGTGCAGGACCGCGCACTCGACGCACGCGCGACGCCGGGCGCGGCGGCAGCCCGCCGGGGGCCGAGCGCCCTGACGCGACTCCCGCGCCGCCGGCCACACGACGCCCCCACTCGACGCCCACGTACCCACTCCAGACAGGACCCGCCATGACCTCCTCCCTCTCCCACCCGGCGAGCCGCTGGGCTCTCGACCACATGCCCCTCACCGCGCAGGCGGTCCGGGAGCTCGCTCCGGTGCTCTCCGGGAAGAAGCTGGCGATCTGCCTCCACGTCGAGCCCAAGACCGCCGCCCTCGTCTCGCTCCTCGTCGAGGCCGGGATGGACATCGCTCTGACGGGCTCGCCCGGAACCACGAAGGACGACGTCGCCGACGACCTCCGCGCCCTCGGCGTGCACGTGCACACGCAGCAGAGCGACGGCGAGGCGGAGCACCTCCGCAACATCGAGAAGGTGCTCGAGCACAATCCCGACCTCACCCTCGACAACGGCGCCGACCTCACCCTCCGCCTGATCGATTCGGGCGTCCCGGACCACTACCTCGGCGGCACCGAGGAGACCACCACCGGCGGCATCCGCCTGCGGGAGAACAGCGCGACCCTCCCGCGACCGGTCGTCGTCATCAACGACTCGCCCCTCAAGCTGATCGTCGAGAACGAGTACGGGGTCGGCCAGAGCGTCGTCCAGGGCTTCATGAACGCCACGAACCTCATGATCCCGGGCACCCGCGCCGCGGTCATCGGCTACGGCCCGTGCGGGCGCGGGGTCGCCGACACCCTCTCGCAGCTCGGAGCGCGGGTCTCCGTCGCCGACGTCGACCCGATCCGCTCGCTGCAGGCGATCCTCCGCGGCCACCGCGTCGGACCCGTCGCCGACGTCCTCTCGGACGCGCAGTTCGTCTTCACCGCCACCGGAGCACCCGGCGTCATCGGCGCGGCGGAGATCGACGCCTTCGCCGACGGCGCCGTGATCGCGGGCGTCGGCCACTTCCCGTGGGAGATCGACGAGGACGCCCTCGCGGCCGCCACGGAGTCGACCACCGAGTTCGCCGACGGCCAGCGCCGGCAGGGCATCCGCCTGAAGAACGGCAAGCGGATCGTCCGCCTCGAGAACGGCCGGATGATCAACCTCACGGCGGCCGGCGGCAACCCGATCCAGGCGATGGACCTCGGCCTGACCCTCCAGGCACGGAGCCTCGCCGCCGTCGTCACCGCGGACCTCGACGCCGCCGTGCAGCCCGTCCCGGCCGACGTCGAGCACCGCATCGCGACCGACCTCGTGGCCCTCCTCAGCCGCTGAGGGGCGAGCGGCGGGTCCTCGGCGGCGATCCGCGGGGCGGCGGCGCCGCACCTCAGAAGACGGCGATCGGATTGACCGGAACGCCGGTGAGCCCGAGCAGGCGCGGTGGGGCCACGCTGAGCAGGAACGACCAGCGGGACAGCTCGGCGCAGACCACGGCGAGCTGCTCCACGTCCGCACTGTCGATGAGGGGCATACCCAGCCGTGCGAGCGCGACCATGTGCATCGGCATCGGCATCTCGGGATCGTGAGGGGGGAAGCTGTCGCCGACGTCCCCCGCGTAGAGCGCTACGCCCCGCTCGTGCATCCAGGTCACGGCGTCGACGGTCATGCCGGGGGCCTGCTCCTCCGAGTCCCAGGAGAAGCCCCACCCGCTGCGGACGACGAGCGCGTCGCCGGACTGCAGGGGGACGCCTCCCCGGCGCTCGGCCGCGTCGAGGTCGATGTCCGAGGTCCTCGACGGCATGGAGCGGCGAGGGCTGATCGAGCGTGTCGGAGTCCGCGGGAAGGGCCGACGCACACCCATCCGTACGACCGCCGACGGGGAGCGCGTCCTCACCGCGGCGCGCGCGGTCGCGCTCGCGACCAACGACCTCAGTGACGTCGGCCTGAGCGCCCCCGCCGCCCAGCAGCTGAACGACCTCCTGCTCACCGTCATCCGGAACGCCGAGGAGCCGACGGGAGCCGGGTTCGGGTCCTGACGAGGTCGAAGCCGGGCTTCGGAGCATCGCCGACGCAGGACCTCGTCCAGACGGTGTTCACAACGAAGGATGGATCTGCTCCAGGACCCCGCGATCCGCGCGGAACGGGCGCCGGAGCCTCATCCTTCCTCCGTCGTGAACAGGATCAGCCGAGCGGGGCCGACGAAGGACGTCCGCTTGGGCGCCCTCTTCCGGACGTGGCCGGAAGAGGGCGTTGCCCACGGCGCTCGCAGCTGTCACGGTCGCAGGGCGGCCGACGACGGCCGACCCGACCGGAAGACCCCATGCGCCTTCGAAGCACTGTCCGCCCGCTCGCGCTCCTCACCGGCGCCCTCCTCCTCGGGACCGGCCTCGCCGCCCTCGACGGGCCGCTCACCGGCACCGCGGCCGCGGCTCACGCGGCCGACGCTCCCGTCGCGGGCGGGCGCGTCGTGGGCTGGGGATACGACGAGGACGGTCGGACGAGCGCCCCCGAGGATCTGACCGACGCCGTCTCCATCGCGGCCGGCCAGTACTACGGCGTCGCGGCGAGGAGCGACGGCACAGTGGCCGTCTGGGGTGACAATCTCGAGGGCGGCCCCATCCCGGCGGACGACCTCCTCGGCGTCGCGGCCGTCTCCCCCGATCTGGCGCTTCTCGAGGACGGCACCGTTGCGCCGCTCTTCCCCCCGGAGGACCGGTACACCGAGCCGCCGGCGGGGCTGAGCGGCGTCACCGCGATCGACTCGAGCGGCACCCACAGCGTCGCGCTCCGCGACGACGGGACAGTGGCGATCTGGGGGTACGACCAGGGGCGAGTGCTGGAGGCGCCTCCCGGTCTGGACGACGTCGTGGCGATCTCCGCCGCGTCCTTCCACACCCTCGCCGTCACGAGAGACGGCAGCGTCGTGAGCTGGGGCTACGACGGCCCCGACGACATCTTCGCGGGCTACTCCGACATCGTCGCGGTCGCGGCGGGACGGACCCACGACCTCGCCGTCCGCGCCGACGGCAGCGTCGTCGCCGAGGGGAGCGACAGGGACGGAGAGAGCGACGTCCCCGCCGGGCTGACCGGTGTCGTCGCGGTCGCCGCCGGGTACGGGCACAGCGTGGCGCTCCGCGAGGACGGCACCGTCGCCGCCTGGGGCGACGACGGTGCCGGCCAGTCCACGGTTCCCGCAGGACTGAAGGGGGTCACCTCGATCGACGCCGGCTACGGCTTCACCCTCGCCACCGGGACCCGTCCCGTCCTCACGGCTGCCGCGCCTCCCACGGCGACGGTCGGCACTCCGTTCTCCTTCGCCTTCGGAGGGGATGCGCGCCTCGCGGACCACACCCTCACCAGCGGGACGCTCCCGCCCGGACTGACCCTGACTCCCGAGGGGTTCGTGACGGGCACGCCCGCAGAACCCGGAACCTCCGACTTCACCGTCACCGCGACCAACTCCTTCGGAACGACCACCACCGCCTCCCGGCGGATCACCGTCGAGGCCGCCCCGCCTGCACCCGTCGCGCCGACGATCAGCGGAACCGTCGCAGCCAGCGTCGTCGACTCGGCCTACGACTTCACCTACGCGGTCGCGGGAACTCCGGCGCCCGTCGTGACCGTGTCGTCGGGCGCCCTTCCCCCGGGTCTCACCCTCGATCCGACGGGGCGCCTCACCGGCACTCCGACCAGGACCGGCGCCTACGTCTTCACCGTGCAGGCCGCCAGCACCGCCGGAACCGCGACCGCGCAGAGCACTCTCACCGTGTCCCCTGCGTCCGCTTCCGCGAAGGCCGACCTTCGCGTCGACGTCTCCGCTCCGACCACCGCGGTGAAGGGGAGGACGTTCACGTACACGCTCATCACGAGGAACGCCGGACCCTCCGCGTCGACGTCCGTCTACTCGAAGGTGATCCTCCCGCCGGGGGTGCGGTTCGTCTCCGCGACGGGGAAGTACACCCGTATCGGCAGCGTCGTGGTCTTCCAGCGCTCCAGCCTCGGCAACGGGCGGACGTCCACCGAGAAGATCACCGTCACGGCCGTGAGCGCAGGCACGGGCACAGCGCTCGCAACCACCTTCTCCGTGAGGACTCCGGATCCGTCGATCCGCAGCAACGCCGACACCGCTGCCACCACCGTCCGCTGAGGAGGGTCGGGCGGGCGACGAGACCCTCCCGCCCGTCCTCGTGCATCACGCCGGGCGCAGCCAGTCCGTGATCGCGCTGACGACGCGGTCGAGGTGGGACTCGAGCAGGAAGTGCCCGCCGTCGACGAGCTCGATGCGCGCGTGAGGCGCGTCGCGGAGGAACGCCTGGGCGCCGGCGGGGGCGAAGATCTCGTCGTTCCGGCCCCAGACGGCGAGGACGGGGACTCCGGACTCGCGGATCCACGCCTGCACGGCGGGGTACAGGGCGCGGTTCGTGGCGTAGTCGCGGAAGAGCGCCAGCTGCACGTCGTCCTGGCCGGGGCGGGCGAGGAGCGCGAGGTCGTGCTCCCAGGCGTCCGGATCGACGGTGCTGGAGTCGGGGACACCGTGGGTGTACTGCCACTCGACGGCCTCCCGGCCGAGAGCCAGCCGGAGGGCGTCGCGCGTCTCGTCGGTCCGCTCGGCGGCGTCGGCCCAGATCGGGTCCCAGAAGCCGGGCACGAAGCCCTCCTCGTAGGCGTTGCCGTTCTGCGAGATCACGGCGACGACCGCGGACGGATCGGCGAGGGCGAGGCGCCAGCCGACGGGGGCGCCGTAGTCCTGGACGTAGATCGTGTACCGGGTCACCCCGATGGTCTCGAGGAAGCGGCCGGTCACCGCGGTCAGTGCGGCGAACGTGTAGTCGAAGTCCTCGACGGAGGGCGCGGACGAGCGCCCGAAGCCGATGTGGTCGGGGGCGATGACGCGGTAGTGCCCCGCGAGGGCGGGGAGGAGGTGGCGGAACATGTGCGAGCTGCTCGGGTACCCGTGCAGCAGCAGGAGGACGGGCGCGTCGACGGGCCCGGCCTCCCGCCAGAAGACGTCGAGTCCCTCGACGGACACGGTGCGGTGATGGACGACGACCATGGCTAACCCCTTAAAGCAGATTTACTGGTTAGCCGGACGCTAGCATGGATCGAACGGGCCGCACGGCGGGAGAACGGGGAACGGTGGATCGGGACGAGGAGCTGCTCCTGGCGGTGCTGAACAGCGCGCCCGTGGTGGATGGACGGCCGACGGACGACCTCGGCGACGCGGCCGGTCGCGAGCTCGCCCGGCGGTGGGGCGGAGTCGGCACCGAGGACGAGCTCGAGCAGCTGCGCCGTGCCCGCGACGCGCTCCAGGCCGTCGTGCGCTCGGACGCGCCCGCGGCCGTCACGGAGCTCGCGGACCTGGTCGCGCGCGCCGTGCGCACCCCGCGCGTCACCGATGAGGGCGTCGTGTGGGAGCTGAGCGCTCCCGAGCCGGATCGACTCGCGGTGGAATCGGTCCTCGCCTGGTCCGCTGTGAACACCCGGTTCCCCGGGCGGCTCCGCCCTTGCGCGAACGACGAGTGCAACCTCTTCCTCCTCGACCGCAGCCGCCCCGGCACCGCCAAGTGGTGCTCGATGGCGACGTGCGGCAACCGGATGAAGGCCCGCGCGCACGCGAGCCGGTCGCGGGACTGAGGGCGGCCGGGAGGCGCAGCGGCGAACGCTAGGCGCCGCGCAGCCGGGCCGTCGATGCGGACGCCTGCGCTCGAGCCCGTTGCAGGGCGTCCTCGCGTCCGGCCGCGTCGAGGCGGGCGGGACCGTAGGTGACCACCGGGGGCAGGACGTCGTAGCCGACGAACTCGAGCATCCCGCGATGGATGTGGAAGAGGAACGACTGCAGGTCGCCGTAGCCGTCGGCGGCGCCGGGCGCGAAGGCCGCCTCGCCGCCGCCCGTCGTCAGCAGGAGCATCGCGCTCCTGCCGCGCAGGCCGCCCTCGGCGAAGACGCCGTGCTCGCCTCCGAACGTCGCGCCCATCACGAAGACCCGGTCGATCCAGCCCTTCATGATCGCCGGCATCGAGAACCACCACAGGGGGAACGAGAGCACCAGGAGATCCGCCTGCAGCAGCTCGTCGAGATCGCTCGCGACGGGCTCCCCGAGCGTCTTCTCGAGGACCGCGGTCATCTGCTGCGCCTGCGGCTTGAAGTAGTCGGAGCCGGACGCGAACTGGTCGCGGTGCAGCACCGGGTCCCGGCCCTCGGCGTACAGGTCGAGCCGGCGCACCTCCATGCCGTCGGCCCTCAGCTGCTCGAGGACCGCGTCCGCCTGCGCCGAGGAGAAGGACCGCTCCTCGGGATGGGCGTGGACGAGCAGAGCACGGCGAGCGGGAGCGGTCTCGGAAGCATCGGTCATGCCGCCGATCATATCGACGATTTGCGATACGTCGCTAGATCGACGCTCCGAGCCGCTTCAGGAGCCCGGCGACGTCGGCGTCGCTCCTCCGGTAGTGGGTGTACTTCCCCACGCGCGTCGAGCGGACGAGGCCCGCGCGCTCCAGGGATCCCATGTACGACGAGATGGTCGACTGCGCGAGACCGCTCTTCGCGGCGAGATGGGTGACGCAGACCCCGAACTCGGCGCGGTCGGCGATCGGCTCGAACTCGCTGAACGACGCCTCGGGAGAGCGGAGCCACTCCATGATCTGCAGTCGCGTGGGATTGCCCAGCGCCTTCAGCACCTCGACCAGTCCCGTGTCCACCGCGCCATTCTCCTCTGCTCGCCGCCCGGGCGCCTCCGCACCGGAATCACCCTCCGCCCGGACGCACCCCGCTCACGGCAGCAGGATCACCTTGCCGTCGAGCGTCCGGGACTCGGCGAGCTCCATCGCCTCGACGATCCCGGTGAGCGGGAAGCGGGCGGCGATGTTGGCCGTCAGCGAGCCGTCGGCGAGGAGTCCGAGCACGCGGCCGAGGTCCTCCTCGAGGCGCGCACGGAAGCGCGCGGGCCGCATCGAGTGGCCCGCCCAGAGGTCGTAGAAGACCGCGCGCCGGCCGTTGGGGGCCAACTGGTAGGCCTGGATCCGCGCGAGCTGGCGGAGGAACGGGGGCCAGATGCTCCCGGTGCTCGCGCTGACGATCGCGTAGGCGACGAGGGTGCCGCCGGGCGCGAGCAGCGACCACGCCAGCCGGGTCGTCGCTCCGCCGACGTTGTCGAAGACGGCCTGCACTCCGCCGGGAGCGAGCTCGCGCACGCGGGCGGCGAGGTCGGGATCGGCGTAGTCGACGGGCTCCACTCCGGCCGCTCGGAGGGCCTCGTGGTGGCGGGGCGAGGCGGCGCCGATCACGCGGATCCCCTCGAGGCGGGCGAGGCGGTGCACGAGGCCGCCGACTCCGCCGTTCGCGCCGAACAGGAGGATCGTGTCGCCGCGGGAGACCCGGGCCGAGCGGTGCAGCATCTGCCACGCCGTCACTCCGTTGACCACGACGGCCTCGGCGTCCTCGGACGCGGCTCCGTCGGGGACGAGAACGCAGTCGCGGGCGGCGACGCGGGCGTGACCCGTCCAACCGCCGGTCTTGGTGAGGGCGGCGACCCGGCGGCCCTCGAGCGACGCGTCGCCGCCGGGGCCGACCGCGAGGACCCGGCCGACGAGGTCGTAGCCGGGCGTGAAGGGGAACGGCGGCTGGGCGAAGTAGCGGCCGCGGCGCATCGACTGCTCGGCGAACGAGATGCCGGTGGCCTCGACGGCGACGAGCAGCTCGCCGGCCGCGGGAGGCTCGACCGGTGCCTGCTCGAGGAGCAGCCCGGACGGCTCGACGATCCCGGGGAGGACGACGCGGGTGGTGGTGCGGGGAAGCGTGGTGGACATGAGGGGCTCCTGAGGTCGTAGGTGAGTGACTGAACAGTCACAAAAGCGGATATGAAAAAGGATGGTGGCGAAGAGGAGGAGAGGAAGAAGAGAGGAGAGGAAGAAGAGGAGGAGAGGAAGAAGAGGAGGAGAGGCGAGCGCCGCGGACTCAGTCGCGGTGCCGGATGCCGTCGGAGACGATGCGGGCCCACTCGGAGTCGACGCCGCCGAGGTCGGTCTGCACGATCAGGTGACAGAGCTGCCCGTAGGCGACGAAGCGCTGCACGGCCGGGCCGTCGGCTCCGGAGACGACGGTGACCGTCCGGACGACCGCGGAGATCCCGCGGCGCACTGCCTCGCGGATCTCGGGGACCTCGCACGCGCTCTGCGCCTGTGACTGCAGCATGATCAGGTCACGGTCGGCGATCAGGTCGATGTAGGCGACGGTCATCGCCTCGAGCCGGTCGGCCGGGTCCGAGGAGGGCGAGGCCTCCCCCGCCGCCGCGAGCGTGGACGCCACCTGCTCGTAGCAGCGGTCGACCGCGGCGACGAAGACGCCGAGCTTGCCCGGGAACAGGCGGAAGACGTAGGCGGGCGAGACGCCGGCCTCGGCGGCGACCTCGGTGATCGGAGTCGCGGCGTAGCCGGTGCGCGCGAAGACGTGGAGCGCCGCCGCGGTGATCCGCTCGCGCTGCGCCTCGGCGGTGGAGCGGGAGGAGGGGGAAGGCATGTGACTGATCGAACACTTACTTCGCTCGCCTGTCAAGAGCGGCTGCCGGACGGATAGAGACAGCGGCCCCGCTCAGGGGCACCCCACGATCCGGTCCGGCACGCGGCAAGGGCAGGCCTACCGATCGTGGAGCCCGCCACACACCCCCTACCCCGCACCACCACCCGCGTCGTCC